>NZ_JBIAHA010000021.1:0-210519 GCF_042870175.1 Streptomyces sp. NPDC006643
GGCCCCCCCCGCCGGGGGGGGGGGGGGGGGGGGGGGCGGGGGGGGCGCCGCGCGGGGGGGGGGGGGGGGGGGGGGGGGGGGCGCGGGGGGGGCGGCGCGGGGGGGGCGCCCCGCCCCCCCCCCCCCCCCCCCCCCCCCCGCCCGTAGGAGATCCGTAGGACATTTGTCCCGGCCGAGTCCGTACATGCGCATCTGCCGGAGGCCCACCCCCTCTCCGTAGCGTCGTCGGCATGACACAGCCCAGAGCAACCGACCGCGCGGTGAGCGTCGAAAGAGCCGTCAAGGCCTTCGGCCCCGTACGCGCGGTGGACGGCGTCGACCTGGACATCGCGCGCGGCGAGACCGTCGCCCTCCTCGGCCGCAACGGCGCGGGAAAGTCCACCACCATCAATCTGCTGCTCGGTCTCGACGAGCCCGACAGCGGGCGCGTCCGGCTCTTCGGCGACGCCCCCGAGCACGCGGTGCGGTCGGGGCGGGTCGGCGCGATGCTCCAGGACGGCGGGCCGATCCGCCGCGCGACGGTGGGCGAACTCGTGTCGTTCGTGGCGAGCACCTATCCGCATCCGCTGCCCGTCGCCGAGGCCCTGCGCCTCGCCGGACTCACCGAACTCGCCGCCCGCCGCGTCGACAAGCTCTCCGGCGGCCAGTGGCAGCGCGTCCGCTTCGCCGTCGCCCTCGCCGGCGGCCCCGAGCTGATCGTCCTCGACGAGCCGACGGCGGCCCTCGACGTGGAGGCCAGGCGCGCGTTCTGGGCGTCGATGCGGGCCTACGCGCGCCGGGGCAACACCGTCCTGTTCTCCACGCACTACATGGAGGAGGCCGACCGGAACGCCGACCGGATCGTCGTCATCGACCGCGGCCGGATCGTCGCCGACGGCAGCGGCGAGCGCATCAAGCGCACGGTCGGCGGGCATCTCGTCGCCTTCGATCTGGCGGGTCGCGGCACGGAAGGGCTCGGCACGCTGCCGGGCGTCGTGTCGGTGGAGATACGGGGCGACCGGGCCCGGCTGCGTACGGACAACTCCGACGCGACCGTCATGGCACTGGTCGGCCTCGGCAGGGTCAGCGGCCTGGAGGTCGCCCACGCGACGCTGGAGGACGCCTTCCTGGCGCTGACCGGCGAACACGACACGAAGGAGACGGTGTGATGCCGCACTACATCAGGCTCGAAGTACGGCGCACACTGCGCGACCCCGGGTTCGTCGTCTTCAGCGCCGGGATGCCCGTGCTGATGTATCTGCTCTTCACCAACATCGGCGCCGCCGACGACGGCGCCGACGGCTGGAAGACGACCGCCATGGTCGGCATGGCCGCGTACGGCGCGCTCGGCGCCGCCGTCAGCGTCGGCACGGGCATCGCCGAGGACCGTTCGCTCGGCTGGCTGCGTCTGCTGCGCATCACCCCCATGCGGCCCCGTCAGGTCGTGCTCGGCCGCGCGGTCACCAGCTCGGTGACCGTCCTGCCCGCGATCCTGGCGGTGCTGACGGCCGGCGCCCTGACCAACGGCGTGCGGCTCGCCGGGTGGCAGTGGGTGGTGCTCGTCCTGCTGCTGTGGGTGGGCACACTGCCGTTCACGCTCTTCGGGATCGGCAACGGCTACCGGCACTCCGCGCAGACCGCCGGAGTGTTCAACGTGGCCGCGCTGATGGGCCTCGCGGTGCTCGGCGGGCTCTGGTTCCCGATCGAGGCGTTCCCGGGGTGGCTGCGGTCCGTGGCCGAGTACACGCCCGCGCATGGCTTCGCCGAGCTCGGCTGGGCCACCACCGAGGGCCACGCACCGGGGATCACGACGGTCGCGGTACTCCTCGGCTGGCTGGCGGTGTTCGGTTCGTACGCTGTGACGTCCTACCGGAAATCTGCGAGGACGGTATGACCGACGAGGCGACCGAAGCCCGGCGCGTGCGGACGAAGGCACGGCGCGAGGAGACCAGGACCGCACGCCGGCGGACGAAGGCGGCCCGCAGGCGACGGCCGGGGCCGGCCTCCGGCTTCGCCATGCTGCCGTGGCTGCTGCTGGGCCTCGGCTCCTTCTCCAACCTGGTCCAGGGCGAGACCCCCAACCCCTGGTTCGGCGCCATCGGTCTGTTCGTCTTCAACTCCCTCTACATCGGGGTGGTGTTCCGGGCCTTCCACCCGAGGGCGCGCAACAGTCCGGCCACCTGGTGGTCGCTGGCGGGGATGGCCGTGATGACGTTCGGTCTCGGCGGCACCTACGGCGGCAGCTGGCTGCTGTTCTTCCCGCTGTTCGGGCTCGCCTGCGGCACGGTCCTGCGCGGCAGACACCTCGCCCTGGTCGGCGCGCCGCTGACGGTGACGGTCGCGGTCGTCGCGGCGCTCCACGACGGCTGGGGCGCGGTCACCATCGCGTACGGCACGGCCATCTCGATGCTGGTCACGGCGGCGATCCTGGCCCTGTCCGAGACGGTCGTGGAGCTGCGTGACACCCGGCAGGAGCTGGCGCGTTCGGCGGTCGAGGAGGAGCGGCTGCGTTTCTCGCGCGATCTGCACGACCTGCTCGGCCACACCCTGTCGGTGATCGTGGTGAAGTCGGAGGCCGCGCGCCGGCTCGCGCCGCGCGACATGGACGCGGCGCTGGAGCAGATCACCGACATCGAATCGGTCGGGCGGCAGGCGCTGACGGAGATCCGCGAGGCCGTGACCGGTTACCGCGACAGCAGTCTGACCACCGAGCTGGACCGGGCGCGCTCCGCGCTGACCGCGGCCGGGATCGAGCCCGTCGTACGGCAGTCGGGGCCGCCGCTCGGGCCGCGTACGGAGGCGCTGCTGGGCTGGGTCGTACGGGAGGCCGTCACCAACGCCGTACGGCACAGCGGGGCGGCCCGGTGCGAGATCACGGTCGACGGCGCGCCCGAACAGGTCCGGCTGGTGATCACGGACGACGGTCGCGGCGTACGCTCTGGACCGGCCGACGGCTCGGACGGCGGCGCGGGTGACGGCGCGGGCGACCGACTCGGCGACGGCACCGGCGGCGGGCGTACGGGCGGCAGGGGTACGGGTGGCAGGGGTACGGGTGGCAGGGGTACGGGTCTCAGGGGCCTCACCGAGCGGCTGGCCGCGGCGGGCGGCTCACTCGACGCGGGACCGGCGGCACGGGGCGGGTTCCGGGTGACAGCCGTCCTCCCGGTGGATCCGACGGCGGACGCGCCCACCGGGGCGCCGTCCTCACTCACGGAAGCGGAGCGACCGGCATGATCAGAGTCCTTCTCGCGGAGGACCAGGGCATGATGCGCGGCGCCCTCGCGCTCCTGCTCGGCATGGAGGAGGACATGGAGGTGGTCGCCCAGGTGGCCACCGGGGACGCCATCGTCCCCAGCGCGCTCACCGCGCGCCCCGACGTGGCACTGCTCGACATCGAACTCCCCGGCCGCAGCGGTCTCGACGCCGCCGCCGACCTGCGCGACGAGGTCCCCGACTGCCGGGTGCTGATCCTCACCACCTTCGGCAGGCCGGGCTATCTGCGCCGGGCCATGGAGGCGGGCGCGGCCGGGTTCCTGGTCAAGGACGGGCCGGTGGAGGAGCTGGCCGAGGCGATCCGGCGGGTGCTGGCGGGCGAGACCGTCATCGATCCGGCGCTGGCCGCCGCCGCGCTGAGCGCCGGGCCGAGCCCGCTGACCGCACGCGAACGGGACGCGCTGAACGCCTCCGTGGACGGGGCGACCGTCGCCGACATCGCGGCGAGGCTGAGTCTGTCGGAGTCGACCGTACGGAACTATCTCTCGTCGGCGATCGGCAAGACCCACACCCGTAACCGCATGGAGGCCGTACGGGCGGCCCGTCAGCAGGGCTGGCTCTGAGCGGACACACCCCAGGACGTATCCGGAAAGTCCCTAGGTGTCCGAGTGGCGCGGCAGCCAGAAGAACATCAGCACCGCCGCCACCAGCAGCAGTCCCGAGCCGGTCCGGAAGGCCAGCGCGTACCCCTCGGTGAGCGCGCCCGGCCCCGTCCCGTGGGACGTGCGCGCCGCCGCCACCGTCGACAGGACCGCGAGGCCGACGGCCCCGCCCATGGTCCGCGAGGTGTTCACCAGTCCGGAGACGAGCCCGGCCTCGCCGGGTGCCGCGCTCCCCGTCGCGAGGGCGGCCAGCGGTGTCATGGCCAGCCCGGCGCCGGCCATCATCAGGATGCCGGGCCCCAGGATCGTCCTGAGGAACGTGCCGTCGGCGGTCATCATCGACTGCCAGCCGAACCCGACGGCGCCCACGAGCGCGCCGAGGACCGCGACGTGCCGGGCGCCGATCCGCCGCATCAGCAGCGGCGCCAGCTTGGAGCCGAGCACCACGCTCAGCGAACTCGGTATGAGCGCGAGGCCCGCTTCGAGGGGTGTGTAGCCGAGGACGTTCTGGGCGTAGACGGTCATGAAGAACCACATCGCGAACGACGCCGAACCGGTCACCAGCATCCCCGCGTTGGCCGCCGACACCGCCCGGACCCGGAAGAGTCTCAGCGGCATCAGCGGCGCCTTCGTACGCGCCTCCACCAGCAGGAACGCCGCGAGCAGCGCGAGTCCGCCGATCAGTGGCACGAGCGTCGCGGCGGCCCCCCAGCCCGCCTCCTCGGTCTGCACGATGCCGTACGCCACGACGGCGAGACCGCCGGTGACCAGGACGGCGCCCGGCAGGTCCAGCCGGCGCCGCGCCTCCTCGGCCCGGCTCTCCGCCAGCCACAGCACGGCGGCGAGCAGGACCAGCGCCCCGGCGGGCACGTTGATCAGCAGCACCCAGCGCCAGGACAGCGCGTCGGTCAGCACCCCGCCGACGAGCCCGCCCGCAGCGCCACCGCCGGCGCCGACGGCCGCCCAGGTGGCTATGGCCCGGGTCCGCGCCGGTCCGGCGGGGACGGCGGCGGTCAGGATGGTGAGGGTCGCGGGAGCCAGTACGGCGGCGCCGAGCCCCTGCACCCCACGGGCGGCGAGCAGTTGCCAGCCCTCCTGCGCGAGACCGCCGGCGAGGGAGGCGGCGGTGAAGACACCGAGCCCGGCGAGGAACATCCGTTTGCGCCCGAAGATGTCGGCGGCCCGGCCGCCGAGGAGCATGAAACCGGCGAAGGCGATCGAGTAGGCGTTGAGCACCCACTGGAGGCCGATGGTGCTCAGGCCCAGGTCGGTGCGCATCGACGGCAGGGCGACGTTCACGACCGAGACGTCGAGTACGACGAGGAACTGCCCGGCGCACGCGGCGAGGATGACGGCCCACGTACGGGTCCGGATCGACCGCACACCGGCGCCGCCGCGCTTGCCCGCGCCGTCGGTCTCGGTCGCGGTAGCGGTCGCACTGTGGGGATCGGTGTCGGGATCGGTGTCGGTTTCGGGGTCGGTTTCGGGGTCGGCGCCTGCCGGGACGTGAGCCATGGCGGTAATAGTTCCACCCCCACCCCTGCCCCGTACATCGGGATATCGGCCTACAGAACACCTGACCGGGGGGCCTAGGCCCCATGGCCGACGAGTGGTCCGGGCAGGAATAGGGGCGCGGCCCGTAAGCGTTCAGCTTGCAGCTAGTTAGTGGCCTCAAGCATCTTCCTTCCGGCCCCCACCCACTCTTCGCACACCTTTCGTCTGCCCGGAGGCTCCACCTATGCCAGAAGCGACACCCGACCAGTACGCCGGATCCGGCCCCCTCCCCGGGGCCGTTCCGCGTAAGCGGGGGACCGGCGGTGTCGTACCCGTGCTGGCGTTCGCCGGCATCACCGTCGCCGTGATGCAGACCCTGCTCGTCCCGATCATCAAGGACCTGCCGGCGCTGCTCCGCACCTCGCCCGACAACGCGACGTGGGTCATCACGGCGACCCTCCTCGCCGGTGCCGTGTCCACCCCGATCATGGGGCGGCTCGGCGATCTCTACGGCAAGCGCCGGATGCTGCTCGCGAGTCTCGCCGTCATGGTCGTCGGCTCGCTGATCTGCGCGTTCACCGACGATCTGACCGTGATGATCGCCGGTCGCGCCCTCCAGGGCTTCGCCATGGGCGCGATACCGCTGGGCATCGGCATCATGCGCGACGAGCTGCCCCGCGAGAAGCTCGGCTCGGCCATGGCGCTGATGAGTTCGTCGATCGGCGTGGGAGGCGGACTCGCCCTGCCCGCCGCCGCGTTCGTCGCCCAGCACGCCGACTGGCACACGCTGTTCTTCGGCGCCGCCGGGCTCGGTGTGCTGTCGATGCTGCTGACCGTCCTCGTCGTACCGGAGAGTTCGGTACGGGCCGGCGGCAGGTTCGACTGGTTCGGCGCGCTCGGACTCTCCGCGGGACTCGTCGCCCTGCTGCTGCCGGTCACCAAGGGCAGCACCTGGGGCTGGACCTCGTCCACGACGCTCGGTCTGTTCGGCGCGGCCGTCGTGATCCTCGGCCTGTGGGGCTGGATGGAGCTGCGGCTGAAGGCCCCGCTCGTCGACCTGCGCACCAGCGCGCGCCGTGAGGTGCTGCTCACCAACCTCGTCTCGGTGATGGTCGGCGTCGCGTTCTACGCGGTGTCGCTGATCCTGCCGCAGCTGCTCCAGCTCCCCACCTCCACCGGTTACGGCCTCGGCCAGTCGATGGTGGTCGCGGGTCTGTGCGTCGCCCCGCTCGGTCTGACGATGATGTTCGTCGCCCCCGTCTACGCCCGGATCTCGGCGCGGCGCGGCCCGAAGATCTCTCTGATGATCGGCATGGCCGTCATCGCGGTCGGTTACGGCGCGGGCCTGCTCATGATGAGCGCCGCCTGGCAGACCGTGGTGATCTCGGTGATCCTCGGCGCGGGCATCGGTCTCGCGTACTCGTCGCTGCCCGCCCTGATCGTCGGTGCCGTCGACCCGACGGAGACCGGCGCGGCCAACGGGCTTAACACGCTGGCGCGTTCGATCGGTACGTCGGTCTCCAGCGCCGTCATCGGGATGGTGCTGGCGCGTACGGCGATCGGTACGGGTCCCACGGCGGTGCCCAGCATGCACGGCTTCCGTATCTCGTTCGTGATCGCCACCGCGGCCGTGCTCGGCGGTCTGGCGCTGGCGGCGTTCCTGCCGTCCCAGCGGGCCTCGGCCCGGACCGAGTTGCTGGCGAGCAGCGAGGACGGCGGCGTGTCCGCACGCGACACCGCCGCGCGCGAGGTACGGGGTTTCCACGGCCGGGTGCTCGACGCCGACGGCGCTCCCGTCTCGCGGGCGAACGTCACGCTGATCGACCCGGGCGGCCGTCAGGCGGGTCTCACCACGGCGGACGACGAGGGCAGATACACCCTCGCGGCCCCGGCGGCCGGCCGGTACGTGCTGGCGGGCTCGGCCACGGGCCACGCCCCGTACGCGCATCCGGTGACATATCTCGGCGGCGCTGTCGCGGTGGAGGTGGACCTGGTCCTGGCGCCCAGGGCAGCGGTGCGGTCGTAGGACGCCGTACGGAAACATGGCCGACCGTGGCCCGTACGCCGCACACGCCCCGCACCCGCACCCGCACCGTCCAGCAGGAGGAACGCATGACCGCCGGGACCGCCCCCGCCCCCGCCCCCGAGGTCCTCGCGGCCTTCGAGTCCGCCAAGGGCTTCATGCCGACCGGTGAGGGTCTCGCGCTGTACGCCGCCGCCACCGAGGCCGCCGCTCTCGGGCTGCCGCTGCTCGAAGTCGGCACGTACTGCGGCCGTTCCACGATCCTGCTCGCCGACGCCGCCCGCGCCGCCGGTGTCACCGCGCTGACCGTCGACCACCACCGGGGCAGCGAGGAGCAGCAGCCCGGCTGGGAGTATCACGACCCGTCGGTGGTCGACCCCGAGGTCGGCCGGATGGACACCCTGCCGTCCTTCCGCCGCACGCTCCACGCGGCCGGTCTCGAGGACCATGTCGTGGCGCTGGTCGGCCGCTCCCCGCAGGTCGCGGCCGTGTGGGGCGGCCGGCTGGGGCTGGTGTTCATCGACGGCGGCCACACCGACGAGCACGCGAACGGCGATTACGAGGGCTGGGCACCGCGTCTCGCCGAGGGCGGGCTGCTGGTGATCCACGACGTGTTCCCCGACCCGGCGGACGGCGGCCAGGCCCCGTACCGGGTGTGGCAGCGGGCGCTGGCGTCCGGCGCGTTCGCCGAGGTGTCGGCGCACGAGTCGCTGCGAGTCCTGCGACGTACGGGCGACCTGCCGACGCCGGAACCTGACGCTCCGTCCCGCACGCACTAGCATCGCCGCGTGTCGTACGACGAGAGCCACTTCCCCGCCCCCCGCCGCCGGATCCCGCGCAGCACGCTGATCCTCTCGATCGGCGCCCTGGTGCCCGCCGCCTTCGCCGGCTGGCTGATCTGGCAGTCCACCGGCGGGTCCGACGACGGGGGCACCGTCCACGCCGCGGCCACGTCGACCGCCGGCGAGCGGCCGGGCTCCTCCGGACCCGAGCCGAGGCCGTCCGGCTCGCCGTCCTCGTCGAAGTCGCCGTCGGCGTCCTCGTCGAAGTCCTCGCCGGGCGACGACGGCGCTCCGGGGGACGCGCGGCCCGCGCCGGGCGAGGGGCCGCTCGCGGGGAAGATCGTCGTCATCGACCCCGGGCACAACCCGGGCAACTTCCAGCACACCGCCGAGATCAACAAGCTCGTGGACATCGGAACCAACCGCAAGGAATGCGACACCACGGGCACCTCGGGCAACGCGGGTTACACCGAGGCCGAATTCACCGCCGATGTTTCACAGCGCCTCCGCACTCTCCTCCGTAAAGAGGGGGCGACCGTGAAACTCACACACGAGAACGACCGCCCGTGGGGACCTTGTGTGGACGAGCGCGCGGAAATCGGCAACAAGGCCGGGGCGGACGCCGTCATCTCCATCCACGCGGACGGTTCGGGCGTCGGCAACCGCGGCTTCCATGTCATCCTCCCGGCACTGGTGAAGTCCGGCGGGGCGGACACCACAAAGATCGTGGCTCCCTCGCGCGATCTCGGTGAACGCGTCGCGGGCAATTTCGTACGCGCGACCGGAAGCGCTCCCTCCAATTACCTCGGAGGCGGCACCGGACTTGATGTGCGCGACGACCTCGGCGGACTGAATCTGTCGACCGTTCCCAAGGTCTTCATCGAGTGCGGCAACATGCGTGACGCCAAGGACATCGCCCTGCTGACGAGCGCCGACTGGCGCCAGAAGGCGGCGCGCGGAATGGCGGACGGCATCAGCGGTTTCCTCACGCGTTAACGGCGTACGGGGAACACCGGACGGCGACAACTGGCGGTAAGGATTCCGGAACATCGGCCGAACAGTCGCCCGAGCAACGGCCTGGGCAACGGTCCGGGCAACGGCCTGGGCAACCGACCGGACACCCGCCCGAGCGCCTGCCCGAACAGCCGGAAACGGCAACGGATTCACAACGAAAAGACCGCGATCGATTCTTTCGGCGCGCACTCCCGCAACCGTTGGAGGGCTTGCCGTTGTCCTCTCACGAGGCGGCCCGGAACCGAGAAGACGACCCGCTCGGGCAGACGGTAGATTCATCCGTACGATAGGGAGCCGCCCCCGAGCTTCGCACCTCGCACCGTCGCCCTCGCGCCGGTGGCGACCGCCCCGACGAGACGATCCAAGAAGGACTTTTCACGTGAACATCCGCTCCCTCACACGAGGCGATGGCGTGGTGATCGGAGCAGCGGTGGTGCTGTTCATCGCCTCGTTCCTCGGCCTGTCCAGCGTCGACTGCCCGACAGGTGTCGACTGCTCGGGCTACGACTCCCCGAACGCCTGGGACTTTCTCGGCCTCGTGATGAGCATGTTCGTCACGGGCATCGTCGGCGCCGCGCTGATCGTCGTGGGCCGTGGCATGCCGGGCCGCAAGGTGGCAGGTCTCGACCTCGGCCAGTTCGGTGTCGCCCTGACCATCTTCGCCCTGTGGACCTCGTTCTGGAACATCATCGACTCGGACAACGCGGGCGCCGGGATGATCCTCGGCCTGCTCTCCAGCATCGTGCTCGCCGGTGGCGCCCTCGCCACCCCGCTCGTGCCCGCGCTCAAGGCGCCCCTCGTGGGCGCCCCGAAGCCGCAGGTCGCCTCGCCGTACGGCCAGCAGGGCCACCCCGGCCAGGGTTACGGCTACCCGGGCGCCCCGCAGCAGCCGTACGGTGGCCAGCCGGGTCAGCCTCAGCCGTCGTACGGCGGTCCGCAGCCGGGCCAGCCCGGTCCGGGTCAGCCCTCGGGCGCCCTGCCGCCCACGCCGGTCCCGAAGCAGGACGGCCCGGCCGGGAACTTCGAGCCGTTCTGGTTCGCCGTGCCGGTGGCCCGTCCCCTGTACGGCGAGGACGGCTCGCCGTCCCCGATCGCGGAACTCGCGCCCGGTACCTGGTACTTGGCCGTCGAGCAGCGCGGTCCGGGTCTGGTCGCCCAGACGCAGGACGGCCGTCGCGGTCTGCTCCAGGACACGACTGGCATCCAGCGCGGCTGACCGCCACGCACACCCGCGGCAGCGCACCATCGCGGCCCCTCGCCCCTGCCGGGCGGGGGGCCGTCGGCGTATCAGAAACAGCATGTGGGACAGATAAGGGTTTCACCCGCGCCGAAGCGGCAACACGGTCGTCATGGCCTCACGTCAACGCAGTGGAAGCAGCGCAGCAGCCACGATCCTCATAGTGATCGCGGATGTCATGGCCTTCATCTTGGGCCTGTGGATTCTGATGTACCTGTTGGACGCCAACCGCGCCAACGACCTGGTGAACTTCGTCCAGGACGCGGCACGTTGGCTCGCCGGCTGGTCCTACGACCTGTTCACCTTCGACGAGGCATGGGCACGGGTGGTGTGCGGTTACGGTCTCGCGGCCGTGGTCTACCTGTTCATCGGCCACGCACTCGCCGGGCGACTACGCCGCATCTGACAACGCATCTGACGCCACGTCAGACATCACGTCGGTCGTCCGGTCGCCGTCAGCCCACCCGTTCGCAGCAGTCCGGCTCAAGTCCGGACGGCAGCCTCTCACCGCTGAAGACCGCCGTGGTCGCCTCGTCCCCCCCGAGCGCGGCCACGGCCAGCAGCAGCGAGGCCGCCGTCCAGCTCGTCAACTCCTCGGGCCAGACGGCCTTCTCACCCTCGAAGACATAGCCCGTCCAGTACATTCCGCCGTCCGCGCGCAGATGCCCGATGGACTGGAGCACCTCCAGCGCCCGGTCGGACTCCCCCACCACCCAGAGCGCCAGGGCCAGTTCACAGCTCTCGCCACCGGTGACCCACGGGTTGGGCAGCACGCAGCGCACGCCGAGTCCGGGCACGACGAAGCGGTCCCAGCCCTCCTCGATACGGGACTTCGCCTGCGCTCCGGTCATCGCGCCGCCGAGGACCGGGTAGTACCAGTCCATCGAGTAGCGGCTCTTGTCGAGGAACCGTTCGGGGTGTGCGCGGATCGCGTGCGCCAGCGATCCGGCCGCCAGCTCCCAGTCGGGCTGGGCCTCTTCGCGTTCCTCGGCGATGGCGAGCGCGCAGCGCAGCGCCTGGTGCACGGACGAACTGCCGGTCAGCAGCGCGTCGTCGACGGCGGTGCCGTCGGCCTCGCGCTTCCAGCCGATCTGCCCGCCGGGCCGCTGGAGCGCCAGGACGAACTCGACGGCGGAGTACACGACGGGCCACATCCGGTCCAGGAACGCCTCGTCACCGGTGGCGAGATAGTGGTGCCAGACCCCGACGGCCGGATAGGCGCAGAAGTTGGTCTCGCGGCTCAGGTCGGTGGGCCGGGCGGCCTCGCCGTCGTCGTAGGCGGCGTACCAGGACCCGTCCTCGTTCTGGTGCCGGGCCAGCCACTCGTACGCGCGCGCCGCCGCCTCGTGTTCGCCGGACGCGTCGAGCGCCATGGCGGCCTCGGTGTGGTCCCACGGGTCGAGGTGGTGGCCACGGAACCAGGGGATGGCGCCGTCGGGGCGCTGGACGGCGAGGATGCCCTCGACGGTCCGCGCCGCCTGATCCGCCGTCAGAACACCGGGCAGGACGAGGTGTTCGGTGCGGTCGGGGCCGCGACCGGGCAATGTCACTTGCCCTCCGCCGTCGGCAGGTGCGGCTTGGTGGCGTAGGCGACGAAGCTCTTGCCGACCACGGGGTTGAGCAGTTGCTCGGCGAAGCGGGTCGCGAAGGGTTTCTTCATGATGTCCCAGACGAGCAGCTTGTGGTACGCGCGAACGGGCAGCGCCTGGTCGTTGTCGACGCCGAAGGCGCACTTGAGCCACCAGTACGGCGAGTGCAGGGCGTGCGCGTGATGGGTGCCGTACGGCCGGAGTCCGGCCTCCCGCATCCGGCCGAGGAGTTCGTCGGCCTTGTAGATCCGGATATGGCCGCCCTCCACCTCGTGGTACGCGTCGGAGAGCGTCCAGCAGACCTTCTCGGGGCCGTACCGGGGCACGGTCACGGCGATCCGGCCGCCGGGCCGCAGGACACGGACCATCTCGGCGAGCACGCCCTTGTCGTCGGGGATGTGCTCCATGACCTCGGAGATGATCACGACGTCGAAGGACTCGTCGGGGAAGGGGAGGTTCAGCGCGTCCCCCTCCATCGCGGTGGCGGTGGCGCCCGGTGGCGCCTCGCCCTCCTCCTTCATCGCGGTGAACCAGGTGGCGACTTCGCGGATCTCCGCACCGTTCCGGTCGAGGGCCACGACCTGGGCGCCGCGCCGGTAGCACTCGAAGGCGTGCCGGCCCGCGCCGCACCCCAGATCGAGCACCCGGTCACCTGCGGCGAGCGGGAAACGGGAGAAGTCCACGGTCAGCACGAGTTCCTGCTTTCGCGGTCGGGGGTCGGAAGGTCGGGGGGTCGGAAGGTCGGGAAGTGGGGGAAAGGCGGTACGGGAGAGGGGTTACGGGATCAGCGCGCCGCCCCCGCGCGGGCGGCGACGGCCGCGCGGTACAGCTCGGCGGTGCCCTCGGCGGCGCGCGCCCAGGTGAACCGGCTCAGTACCCGCTCACGCCCGGCGGCGCCGAGCCGCCGGCGCAACTCCCCGTCACGGAGCAGTCTGTTGAGCGCGCCGGCCAGCGCGTCCGCGTCGCCGGGCGGCACGGCCAGACACGTCTCGCCGTCGGCCCCCGCGACCTCGGGGATCGCGCCGCCGGTGGTGGCGACCAGCGGGGTGCCGGTGGCCATGGCCTCGGCGGCGGGCAGCGAGAACCCCTCGTACAGGGACGGCACGCACGCGATCTGCGCGCCGCGCACGAGGTCGACCAGTTCGGCGTCGGAGATGCCCTTGACGAACTGGACGGCGTCGCCGAGCCCGTACTTCTCGATGGCCCGGTAGACGGGCCCGTCCTCGGCGCGCTTGCCGACGACGACGAGATGCGCCCGCGGCTGCTCCGTACGGAGCTTGGCCAGCGCCTCGACGAGATGGATCAGGCCCTTGAGCGGCACGTCGGCGCTGGAGGTGGTGACGATCCGGCCCGGTATCTCCGGTACGGCGGGGTCCGGCGAGAACAGTCCCGTGTCGGCGCCGATGGGGACGACCCGGATGCGCTCGGGCCGTACGCCGAGATGGTCGGTGATCTCCTGCTTCGAGCTGCCGGAGACGGTGACCACGGCGGGCAGCCGGCGCGCGACGCGCTTCTGCATACGGGTGAAGCCGTACCAGCGGCGTACGGAGGCACGGGCGCGCCGCCCGTCGGCGGCGTCGATCTCCAACCGCCGGTCGACGGTGATGGGGTGGTGGATGGTGGTGACCAGGGGGGCGCCGAGGTCGCCGAGGAGCCCGTAGCCGAGCGTCTGGTTGTCGTGCACGACGTCGAACTCGCCCCGGCGGGCGGCCAGATGACGGCGGGCCCGCAGCGAGAAGGTGAGCGGCTCGGGAAAGCCGCCGGTCCACATGGTGGCGACTTCGAGGGCGTCGATCCAGTCGCGGTACTCGCCGCGCTTCGGGGTCCGGAACGGGTCGGGCTGCCGGTAGAGGTCGAGACTGCCGAGTTCGGTGAGCGGGACGCCTTCGTCGAGCACGGGGTAGGGCTGGGCGCCGATGACCTCGACGCTGTGCCCGAGGCGGGCCAGCTCGCGGGAGAGGTGTCGTACGTAGACGCCCTGGCCGCCGCAGAAGGGGTTGCCCTTGTAGGTGAGGAGCGCGATACGCAGCGGCCGGTCCGGCGCGCCGGAGGTGGCGGCGGGCCCCGTGGGGCTACCCGCCTCTATGGCCTCAGCGGTCACTCTCGGCCCTCACTTCTCACTTCACTTTCGCCGGAGCGTAACCGCTCGCGTCAATCCGGAACAAGTTCCCGCCGGGTGGACGGGAGCACACAGCGAACCTCGAATCTACCGGCAGGTAAGGACGGGCAGCGGGGCGGGACCGGGTGATTCGCGCCACGACGGGCCTGTGGCGGCCCGGCCGGACACGGCGGCGGGACGCATCTCCTGACGGAGCGTCAACAAACACGGGCCGCCACTCGCCCGGCCTCCGCGATCACCCCGCCCGACGTTTGGGGCGAACCCGACATCCGGGCGGGGCCGGGGATACGGGCGGCGGTGTCCGGGGCGGCCGAAAAGGGGCCGGTAGAGTGAGCGCGTCGTCATCATGCCCGTACGGGGGGAAGCCGGTGCGAATCCGGCGCTGACCCGCAACCGTGAGCCGCCCTCACCGGCGGCGAGCCGGAACACCCCGGACGCGGACGTGACCGGCTCGCGCCACCGGAAACCGCCGGTGGCCGGCACCGTCGAGGCATACGGAGCCGGAGCCTGGTGCCTGAGCGTGCCTGCCCGGTTCCCGCGTTCCCGCATTCCCGCAGGAGAGGCTCCACCCGCCATGATCACCGTTCGCCGCCGCGCGGCGCGCAGCGCAGCCGCGTGCGCCGCATTCGCCGTCCTGTGCGTGGCCGCCGCCCCCTCCACGGCCTCCGCCGCCCCGGCGGCCGACGGTCCGCCCGCCGCCGGGATGTACGGCACCACGGACCCGACCTACGACGGCGTCTGGCGCCAGTCCCTCGCGATGCTGGCGCAGCGCGCCGTGAACGTCATGCCCGCCGACTCCGCGGTCAACTGGCTGCTGGGCCAGCAGTGCGACAGCGGCGCCTTCCCGGCGTACCGCCCCGACGCCACGAAGCCGTGCGACGCGACGACGGTGGTGGACACCAACTCGACGGCCGCCGCCGTGCAGACACTGGCCGCCCTCACCAAGTACCCCGACGCCATGAACAACGGCATCAGCTGGCTCGCCTCCGCGCAGAACAAGGACGGCGGCTGGGGCTACAGCGCGGGCGCGCCCAGCGACGCCAACTCCACGGCGCTGGTGATAGGAGCACTGGCCGCGGGCGGCGCCCCGGTGGGCAAGAGGCTGTCGACGGAGGGCCGGACCCCGTACCAGTCGCTGATCAGCTTCGCGATCCCCTGCGACGCGAAGGAGGGCGGCGGCGCGTTCGGCTACCAGCCGGACAAGTCCGGCAAACTGCTCCCCAACGCCGATGCCACGGCCGCCGGTCTGCTCGGCGGGGTCGGCAAGCGGATGGTCACCACCGGCGTCGAGCCCGGCCCGGCGCCCGACTGCCTGGACCTGCACCCGCTCACGCCGGAGCGCGCGGCGCGCAACGGCGCCGCGTATCTGGTGAAGGCCCTCGCCAGGACCGGCCATCTCGACCAGCCGCCCATGCCCGGCGCCGAGGACTCGGCGCCGCTGCCCGACCACGGCAACACGGCGGACGCGATCGTCGCGCTGACGACGGCGGGCTACGGCGACCAGGCGAAGACCTCCATGAAGTGGCTGGAGAAGAACTCGGCCGCCTGGGCGAAGCAGAACGGCCCCGCCGCGTACGCCCAGTTGATCTTCGCCGCGCATACGACGGGCACCGACCCCCGTACGTTCGACGGCATCGACCTGGTCAAGGCCCTCAACGCGACGGGTCCCACGCCCAAGTGGATCGGGCCGAAGCCGCTGACGACCGCCGAGCAGCAGAAGGTGCTGGCGGACCAGAAGGCGGAGAAGAGCAGCATGTCCGGGAACCTGTGGACGATCGCCGTCGGGCTCGTCGCCGCGTGCGCGATCTGGACGCTGTTCGTGCTGCGGGCGAAGCGGCGCCGGTCATGAGGCGCGCCTCCTTCCTCCTGGTCCCGCTCCTCGCCCTCCTGGCCGCGTTCACCGGCGCCGGGACGGCCCAGGCGGCGGGCTACCGCTACTGGTCGTTCTGGGAGAACGACGGCGCGGCATGGACCTACGCCACCCAGGGGCCGGCCGTCGACCGCCCCGCCGACGGCACGGTCAACGGCTTCCGCTTCGCGGTCAGCGCGGACAGCCAGGACGCGGCGAAGCCCCGCGAGACACCGGACTTCGCGGCGGTCTGCGGGTCCACGCCCGCGAAGTCCGGCAGCAAGCGGGTGGCGGTGGTGGTCGACCCCGGCACGGCGGCGGACGCCCCGGCCGGCGAGAAGCCGCCCCCGCGGCTCGCCGCGTGCGCGCGGGTGGCTCCCGAGGCGACGAGCGCGGACGCGCTGGCGGCGGTGGCGAAGCCGCTGCGCTACAACGGCGACGCGCTGCTGTGCGGGATCACGGGCTACCCGAAGTCGGGGTGCGGCGAACAGATAGCGGCCGAAGGGCCGACGCCCACGGAGTCCCGCGCCACGGGCGCGCTCCAGAAGAAGGACGACGAGGACACCGGCGGCTCCCCGTCGGTGGGCATCCTCGCCGGAGCCGCGGCGGTACTCACCCTGGCCACGGCCGCCCTCTGGCAGGCCCGCCGTCGCCGCGCCTGACCGCCCGGCCGGAGCCCCCCGGCCGGGCGGGTCGACCGGCACGGACCCGGCTCCGGACGGCCCCGCCGAAGCACGCGCGGGCGCGAACGACCCCACCGGTACGCCCCCGGACGTACCGACCGGCACGAGCACACCCGGAAACCCGCATCCCGAACGCGAGACCGACACCGGCCACGTACCGAAGCCCTCCGCCGAAGCACGCGCGGGCGCGAACGACCCCACCGGTACGCCCCCGGACGTACCGACCGGCACGAGCACAGCCGAAAACCCGCATCCCGAACGCGAGACCGACACCGGCCACGTACCGAAGCCCTCCGCCGAAGCACGCGCGGGCGCGAACGACCCCGCCGCTGCGCCCCCGGACGTACCGACCGGCAGGAGCACAGCCGAAAACCCGGATCCCGAACGCGAGACCGACACCGGCCTCGTACCGAAGCCCTCCGCCGCGGCGCGCGTGCACGCGGGCGCGAACGACCCCGTCGGCCGGGAAACCGGCCGGCACACCGGCCCGGACAGCGCCGCCGGCGTACCGCCAGGCACCGACCCGCGCCGGGACGCCGACCCGGACACGCGTCCCCCGGGGCGCCGGGCGGGGCGGCTCCCCCGTCGTGGCTCCCTCCGGGCGCCCGAGGCCACCCGCAGCAACGCCCTGCACGCCGGGGCCTGGTGGCTGTGGGCCCTCGGGCTGGCCGTGGCCGGGTCGCGGACCACCAATCCGCTGCTGCTCGGGCTGCTCGTCGGGGTCGCCGGATATGTCGTCGCCGCGCGGCGGACCGACGCGCCGTGGGCCCGGTCGTACGGGGCCTTCGTCAAGCTGGGGCTCGCCGTCATCGCCGTCCGGCTTCTCTTCTCCACCGTCCTCGGCTCGCCGATCCCCGGCACGCGTCTGATCGTCACCCTGCCCGAACTGCCCCTGCCCGACTGGGCGCAGGGCATCCGGATCGGCGGCCGGGTGACGGCCGAGCAACTGGTGTTCGCGCTGTACGACGGCGCCAAGCTCGCCACGCTGCTCATCTGCGTCGGCGCGGCGAACGCGCTCGCCAACCCGGCCAGACTCCTCAAGTCCCTGCCGGGCGCGCTGTACGAGGCCGGTGTCGCCGTCGTCGTCGCCATGACCTTCGCGCCGAACATGGTCGCCGACGTCCTGCGGCTGCGCACCGCCCGCCGCCTGCGCGGCCGGCCCGCCGGCGGGGTGCGGGCCGTCCTCCAGATCGGACTGCCCGTCCTGGAGGGCGCGTTGGAGCGGTCCGTCGCCGTCGCCGCGTCGATGGACGCGCGCGGGTACGGCCGCACGGCCGCCGTACCGGCGCGCGTCCGCCACACCACCACCGCGCTGACCCTCGGCGGTCTGCTGGGTGTCTGCGCGGGGTCGTACGGGCTTCTCGCCGCCGAAGGCGCCTCCTACGGTCTGCCGCTCCTCGGCATCGGGCTCGTCGCCGCGCTCGCCGGTCTGCGGCTCGGCGGTCGCCGTTCGGTCCGTACGCGCTACCGCCCCGACCGGTGGGGCGTCCGGGCCTGGCTGGTCGCGGGGTCCGGGGCGGCCGTCGCGGTGGTGATGATCCGGGCCGGCGCCTACGACCCGGTGGGGCTGCACCCCGGCGTCGTACCGCTCGTGGCACCCGGTCTGCCGCTGTGGCCCGCCGCGGGCATCCTGCTCGGTCTGCTGCCGGCCTTCGTCGCACCCCTGCCGCCCGCCCTCACGCACAAGGAGAAGACCCGGTGATCCGGTTCGAGCAGGTGTCGGTGGTGTACGCCGACGCGCCGGCCCCCGCCCTCGGCGCATCGCAGGGGGTGGATCTCACCATCCCCGAGGGCGAGTTGGTGCTGCTCGTCGGCCCCTCCGGCGTCGGCAAGTCCACCTTGCTGGGCACGGTGTCCGGGCTCGTCCCGCACTTCACCGGCGGCCGGCTGCGCGGCCGGGTCACCGTCGACGGCCGCGACACCCGCACCCACAAGCCGCGCGAACTCGCCGATGTCGTCGGCACGGTGGGCCAGGACCCGCTCGCCCACTTCGTCACCGACACGGTCGAGGACGAACTGGCCTACGGCATGGAGTCGTTGGGCCTGGCCCCCGACGTGATGCGGCGCCGCGTCGAGGAGACCCTGGATCTGCTGGGCCTGGCCGAGCTGCGCGACCGCCCGATCGCCACCCTCTCCGGCGGCCAGCAGCAGCGCGTCGCGATCGGCTCGGTGCTCACACCGCACCCGAAGGTGCTGGTCCTGGACGAGCCGACGTCCGCGCTCGACCCGGCGGCGGCCGAGGAGGTGCTGGCCGTGCTGCAACGGCTCGTGCACGACCTCGGGACGACCGTGCTGCTGGCCGAGCACCGGCTGGAGCGGGTCGTGCAGTACGCGGACCAGGTCGTCCTCCTCCCCGGCCCCGGCGAGGCCCCGGTCGTCGGCGCACCGGAGTGGATCATGGCCCGCTCCCCCGTCCACCCGCCCGTCGTGGCGCTCGGCAGGCTGGCCGGCTGGGACCCGCTGCCGCTGTCGGTGCGGGACGCCCGCCGCCGGGCGGGCGACCTGCGCGCCCAACTCGCGACAACGGTGCCGCCGTTGGCGCCCTCCCGGACCCCGGCCGCGGCGCCGGGGGCCCGGCCCGGCACCCCCCGTACCGCGCTCGGCCGTCTGCTGCACCGCCGGCCGCGGCCCATGCCGGCCACCGACGTCACGACCGTCACCCGCCTCACCGTCCGTCGCGGGCGCGTCGAGGCGCTGCGCGGCATCGACCTCACCATCACCCCGGGCGAGACCGTCGCGCTCATGGGCCGCAACGGCGCGGGCAAGTCCACCCTGCTCGCCACCCTCGTCGGCATGGTCGAACCGTCGTCCGGTTCCGTCACCGTCGGCGGGCACACCCCGCACCGTACGCATCCGCGCGAGCTGATCCGCCAGGTCGGGCTCGTCCCGCAGGAGCCGCGCGACCTGCTGTACGCGGACACGGTCGCCGCCGAGTGCGCGGCGGCGGACACCGACGCGGGCGCCACACCCGGCAGTTGCCGCGCGCTGGTCGACGAACTGCTGCCGCACGTGCCCGACGCGACACATCCGCGCGACCTGTCGGAGGGGCAGCGCCTCGCCCTCGCGCTGGCGATCGTGCTGACGGGCCGGCCCCCGCTGCTGCTCCTGGACGAACCGACGCGCGGTCTCGACTACGCGGCCAAGGCCCGCCTCGTGGACATCCTGCGCGCGCTCGCCGCCGACGGACACGCGATCGTGCTGGCCACCCACGACGTGGAACTCGCCGCCGAACTCGCCCGCCGGGTGGTCATCATGGCCGACGGCGAGATCGTCGCCGACGGCCCCACATCCCAAGTCGTCGTCTCCTCACCGGCGTTCGCACCGCAGGTCGCGAAGATCATGGCCCCGCAGGAGTGGCTGACGGTGTCCCAGGTGAGCCGGGCGCTGGCCGCGGGGGACCCGGCATGAGCACCCCGCCCGAACCCCGGGCCCGCGCCGTACGCCTCGGTCCCCGCTCCGTCGCCGCGCTCGCCCTCGTCAGCGCGATCGGCGTCGTCGCCTTCGGGTGGCCGCTGCTCGCCGACTCCGCCTCCGGGCTCGCCCACTCCCAGGACGCGCCCTGGCTCTTCGCCGCCCTGCTCCCGCTCCTGGTGGCCGTCGTCGTCGCGACGATCGCCGACTCCGGTCTGGACGCCAAGGCGGTCGCGATGCTCGGCGTGCTGGCCGCCGTCGGCGCCGCGCTGCGTCCGCTCGGGGCGGGGACGGCCGGGCTGGAACCGATGTTCTTCCTGATGGTGCTGAGCGGCCGGGTGCTCGGCCCCGGTTTCGGCTTCGTCCTCGGCTCGGTGACGATGTTCGCGTCCGCGCTGCTGACGGGCGGTGTCGGGCCGTGGATGCCGTTCCAGATGCTGTCGATGGGCTGGTTCACGATGGGCGCGGGCCTGCTGCCGGGCGCGGACCGGCTGCGCGGGCGCGGGGAGTCGCTGATGCTCGCTGCGTACGGGGCGGTGGCCGCCTTCGTGTACGGCACGCTCATGAATCTCCAGGGCTGGACCTATATCGGCGGGCTCTCGTCCGGGATCTCGTTCCGGCCGGGCGACCCGGTCCACGAGAACCTGGTGCGCTTCCTCGCGTACTGCGCGGCGACGTCCTTCGGCTGGGACCTGGGACGGGCGGTGCTCACCGCCGTACTGACCCTGACGATCGGCGCCACGGTCCTCAAGGCACTGCGCCGGGCCACCCGCCGGGCCTCGTTCGACCCCGAGATCACCTTCGACGGGCGAGACCACGACCAGGCACCGGACCAGGGACCGGCACCGGCACCGGCGCACGAACAGGGACAGGCACGGGGGCGGAAGTGGCGGCGGAAGCGGGGACCGGTCCCGGACGCGGTCACAGCTCCAGCTCGCCCACCGTCTCACCCCCGCTGATCTCCCCCGTCGGCCGGAACCCTAGCCGCAGGTAGAAGCGTTCGGGCCCGTCGTCGCCCGGCTCCCAGGTGGCGGTCAGCCGGGTGCCGCCGCGGCGGCGGATCTCGGCGGCGACGGACTCGACCGCGAAGCGGCCGTAGCCGCGCCCCTGTTCACCGGCGGCGATGTTGAGGCGCCACAGTCCGGAGCGGATGTCCCGGCCTGTGCCGTCGCCCGCGAAGTCGATGTCGAGGAAGGCCATCAGGAAGCCGACGACCCGGTCACCGTCGAGGATGAGCCGGGGCCAGGCGGTGTCCTGGTGCGCGTACGCCTCGGCGAGGGACGTCACGACCGGTGCGACGAGATGCCGCTGGTCGGGGCGGACCCGCACCCCCACCGCGGCCTCGAAGTTGGCGGGGGTGATCTTCTCCAGCCGGAGCGTCGTCGTCATGGCGGGAACGATAGAAGCGCCACGCCGTGGCTCAAGTGATTTGTCGCGCCGTCGACTTCGGGCCCGCCTCCCGCACCTCGGGCGCGGTCATGTCGCCCGAGCCCTTCCGGTCCGGGTTCCTTCCGGTCGGCGGCATCGACGCGGCCGTCGGCTCGGCCCCCGCCAGCCGGCGCGGCCCCGACAGCACGTACGTGAGGGTGAAGCCGACGCCCACGACGAGCGCCCCGCCCACCGCGTCCAGCACCCAGTGGTTGGCGGTGGCGACGATCGCGCAGACCGTGAACAGCGGGTGCAGCAGCCCCAGCAGCTTCATCCACAGCTTGGGCGCGAGCAGCACGATCACGATCCCGCACCACAGCGACCAGCCGAAGTGCAGAGACGGCATCGCCGCGTACTGGTTGGTGATGGTCGTCATCGGGCCGTAGTCGGGGTTCGCCAGGTCCTGCGGGCCGTGCACGGTGTCGATGTAGTCCAGGCCCGGCATCAGGCGCGGCGGCGCGAGCGGGTAGAGCCAGAAGCCGAGGAGCGCGAGCAGGGTCGCGAAGGCGAGCGAGGCGCGGGCCCAGCGGTAGTCGGCGGGCCGTCGTACGTACAGGACGGCGAGGATGGCGAGCGGCACCACGAAGTGGAACGAGGTGTAGTAGAAGTCGAAGAATCCTTCCGCCCACCCCGCCTTCACGACCGCGTGGTTGGCCCACCGCTCGATGTCGATGCCGAGCGCTTCCTCGATGGCGATGACCTGGTGCGCGTGCGACTCGGCGGCCTCGCGTCCGCCGGTGGCGGCGGCGCGGATGTGCGAGTAGACGGAGTAGCCGACGCGGATGGCGAGCAGTTCGAGCAGCAGGTTCGGCCGGCTGACGAGCCGCCGCCAGAAGGGCGCGAGCGGCACCCGTCTCCAGCGGGCGGCGACGGGCTTCGCGTACGCGGTGGGGATCGGCCGGTCGAAGAACGGCGAGGTACGGGTGAGGAACGGTACGGCGCAGGCGGCGGCGAGGGCCGTGATCAGCAGCACGTTGTCCCGCACGGGGTGCAGGAGCGTCATGTTGGGCAGCATCATCCTGCCCGGCAGCGTCATCACTATCACCACGACCACCGGCCACACGGGCCGGTCGGCGGCCCGCTTGCCGACCCGGCCGACGAGCGCGAGCAGCACCCACACCAGCTGGTGCTGCCAGGCGGTCGGCGAGACCGCGACGGCCACACAGCCGGTGATCGCGACGGCGAGCAGCAGCTGCCCGTCCAGGGCGTAGCGGGCGGCGCGGCGCAGCCCGACGAAGCAGACGGCGGCGGCCAGCACGACGAACAGGGCGATCTCCAGCGGCCCTTCGAGGCCGAACCGCAGCAGCGCGCCGTGCAGGGACTGGTTGGCGAGGCTGTCGGGGCTCTCGCCGAGGCCCGCGCCCGCGAGATGGCGCGTGACATACGTCCACGAGTCGCTCGGCAGCGCCACCCAGGCGAGCGCCGTGCAGGCCGCGAAGGTGCCGAGGGTGGTCAGGGCCTGGCGTCTGCGGCCGGTCAGCCAGAGCAGCGGTGCGAACAGCAGCACGGCGGGCTGGAGGGCGGCGCCGAGACCGATGAGGATGCCGGGGCCGGGCTGGCCCCGGTCGCCGCGCGCGACGAAGAAGGCGACGAGGACCAGAAGGACCGGGATTATGCTCGTCTGTCCCAGATGGAAGCTGTTGCGGACCGGCAGGGACAGCATGAGCAGGCTGATCGCGACCGGTGCGGCGAGCAGCCGCGTACGGCGTGACACCGTGCCCGGCAGGGCGCGCGCCGCGACGAGGCCGAGGGCGACGACGAGCAGCAGTGTGCCGAGGGTCCAGGCGACACCGAGGGCCTGTTCGGCGGCCCGCCCCAGTGGTTTGAGGACCAGACCGGCGAAGGGGGTGCCGGTGAACTTCCCGCTCTCGTAGAGCGAGCCGGACACGTGCAGGACGCCGTTCTCCCCGATCCACGTCTCCAGATCGAGCAACCGCTCACCGGGGGGCAGCCGCAGGACCGCCACGGCCTGCCGTACCGCGAGACCGGCCGCCAGCGCCCACAGCACCGCGCGCGCGACACCGTATCCGCTCCCCGCGACCCCGAATCCGCTCCCTGCCGCCGTACTGCCCCGCACGCCCTGCTCCGCATTCGCCACGCCGCGCCGACCCTCCGTTTCCAACCCTCGACCCTGGGTCATGAGCCTCGCATTCCCCCACTGTGGAGACTCAGGCAACCCCCTCTTCGCCTGAGTGTCATCCCTGTTTTGTCCAAATGCCGATGAAAGCACCGATGACACCACAGTCGGCACGCGGAACCGGAGCGGCGTGCTGGGCCGTCTGAGGCGTTGGGTTGACGCGAGGGGGGCACGGGGGATGCGGAAGGCTCAACGGGCGTTTCTGGTGGTGTGCGCGCTGCTCCTGACGCAGCTCGGATCACTGATCGCGCCGGCGTACGCGTGCGGCTGCGGCGCGATGGTGCCGGGCCGGCAGTCCACGATGGGCGTCGACAGGGAGACGTCGGTGGTCCGTTGGGACGGGACGACGGAGCAGATCGTGATGCGTTTCACGGTGAACGGGAACGCGCCGGAGGCCGCGTGGATCATGCCGGTGCCGAGCCGCGCGGAGGTGGAACTGGGCGATCCGGCCCTCTTCTCCGAACTCGACGGCCTCACGGCGCCCGAACGGCGCACGCGCCACTACTTCTGGCCGCGCGACGGCGACTGGCCGTTCGCCTCGGACGACGACGGGGCCACCGCCGGCGCGCCGCCCACCGCCCCCGGCGCGCCCGAAGTCGGTGTCGTCGGCCGCGAACGCCTCGGCGCCTTCGACGTGGCCCGCCTGACGGCGACGGACCCGGACGCGCTGCGGGAGTGGCTCGACACGAACGGCTTCGACCTGCCGCCCGATCTCGCGACGGGGCTGAAGCCGTACGTGGACCAGGAGTGGGAGTACGTGGCGGTGCGGCTGGCCCCGGAGGAGGACGGCGCGACGCTGGCCGGCACGCTCGACCCGCTCCGGCTGAGCTTCGCCAGCGACCGTCTGATCTACCCGATGCGCCTCTCCCGTCTGGCGGACCAGCCCCAGTCGCTGGGCCTGTACGTGCTGGCCGACCACCGGATGGAACCGCGCGACGCCATCGGCGGCGACGCGCCGCGGGTGCGGTTCGCGGGCCGGATCGCGGCGGCCGAGTCACCGGCGGTGGACGAACTGGCGGGCGGCGGGCGGCCGTTCCTCACCGCGATCGATCAGCGTTTCCCGCGCCCCGAACGCATCGACGCGGACCACGAGCTGCGCGCGACAGCGTCGGACACGCCGTACCGGCAGGTCCACTACGACGACGAACTGCGCGTGTTCGCGGGCGTCCCGGCGTGGCTGGCGACGGTGGGCGGCGTGTTCGTGCTGCTGATCCTGCTGGTGGTGGGCACGGCGGTGCTACGGGTACGCCGCCGGTCTCACCGGGCCGACGGGCCGTGGTCCCGTACGTAGACGGTGATCCGCGCCCCGTTGACACGGGTTGTCCGTTCCTCGCGGAAGTGGCGTCGCAGGGCCGAAGACCTGCTGCTCCTCGCCCGCCTCGGGCCCCGGCCCCGGCCGGGAAATGACAGGTCTCGCCGACGGCACCCCTCGCGACGAAGCGCGCTGGTTCGGGCGCCGGTCCGCCGGACGCCGCCCCGCCGGGTCGCGTTACCCCGCGGCCACCGGCCCGCGCGGCGCGCTCGCCTGCCAGCCCGCGAACAGCGGGACCTCGCCCGTGCCGTCCAGGACCACCACGCCGAACGGGCGGTCGAAGGCGATCCGTACGACGCGCCTCGGCGCCGCCGCCCCCGCGCGCATCGCGATCACCGTCACCGCCGCCGCCTCGACGCCCAGTTCGGCGACCTTCACCACCGCCTCCTGCACGACCCTCTCGATCACGAGCCATGTCGGCGAAAGACCGGAGAAGTCGGCGGCGTCACTCGTCGCGTACGTCACACCGAGCGCCGCCAGTTGGGCCGTGACCTCGGTCTTCGTACGGAGTTCGAGCCGCGGCAGGGCGAGATGGATCGCCTCGGCGTCGATCACGTCGCGGCGCGACAGCGGCGCCCACGCGGCGGGCAGGACGTCCGCCGCCCGCGCCCCCTCCGCGCCCAGCACGAACCGCACCCGCACCGCGGACTCGCCGCCCTCGCAGGGCAGTTCGACCACCTGCGTGCCGCCCACCGTCCACGCGGCGCCCGAGTGGAGCTGCTTGCGCATGGTCGGTACGTCACGCACCGCCCCGGCCGCGTCCGTGAAGGGCAGGTCGGCGGTGTCCGCCGCGTCGAACGGGTACGCCCAACGCGCTTTCAGCGCGAGGACGTTGACAAGGGCGAGCAGCGTGCCCCCGTCGATGTCCAGGGGCAGCTTCTCGATCAGCCCGCCGGTCGCCTCCCGTACCCAGGTGTCGATCTCGGCGGGATCCATGGGATCGAAGGCGATGTCGGGAAGCGCTTCCCGGTACGCGCGGTAGACCGAGACTTGGCTCCACACCCGGGTGGCCACGGCCAGTTGCCGGGTACGGGCCAGCGCGCGGGCGCTTTCGGTCACGGCCCCGGCGACGTCCCTCTCCCCGTCCAGCCCCAGCAGGGCCTCCAGTTCACCGGCCGTCTCGCCGCGCGCCCCGGCGGTCACCGCGCCGAGCGCCAGCCACAGGCCCACGGGCGAACAGACGAAGTCGCCGTCCACCGGGCCGAGTTCACCCTCACCGCGTTCGTCCTCGCCGCGTACCCGCAGCCATCGCTCGGCGAGTGCCCGCATCGCCCCGGCGTGTGTCGTGATTCCTGTCACCTGTCCCATGCGGTGAGCGTACGACGCGCGGCGGGGTGATGCGGGCACGCAGACGGGGACGACCGCGGTCCCAACGCGGCCGTCCCCGGGTTCTTGGATGCCCCTGCCTCAGATCCGCAGCAGCCGCTCCGTGACCTCGCGGTAGCTCCGCAGCGCGAGCCGCAGATCCTCCGTGTCGGCCGCGCCGGCCGACGACTTACCGCCGCCGGTCCCGTCCGTGTCCCAACTGTCGCGCAGGGCACGGGGCCGTTCGGCGAGGGCGGCCGTGAGGCGCTTGGTCGCCTCCTCCAGTACGTCCGCCGCTTCCTCGACCGAGCGCCGGGGCCCGTCGATGAAGGTGGACAGCGCTTCCTGGAGGCGCAGGTTCAGCTTGTCGGACTCGTCCTGCGGGATCAGCCGGGGCGCCTGCGGCGGCGCCGTCTCCGGCGCCCGGCCGGGCGCGGTCTCACGCGCCGACGTGGTCGCGGGTCCCGATGTGGTCGTGGGCGAGGTCTCACGCGCCGACGTGGCCGGAGATGCGGTCTCACGCGCCGACGTGGCCGCGGATCCCGACGTGGTCGTGGGCGAGGCCGTGTGCACCGGGTGCACGGGGTCCTGGACCGGGCCCGCGAGCGGGTCCTTCTCCGGGGCCTCGGCCTTCCCACGCGCTGTTCTCGGCGCCGTGGCGGGCCCCGCGGCCGACGTGGCCGGAGTGGCGGGCGCCGTCAGGGGAGGTGTGGGAGGCGGCGCCGTCGGCCGCGCGGGCCGGGAGCCCACGTCCGAGCCCGCTCCGGTGCCGGTGGTCGCGGCGGCGCCCTCCGTCTCGGACAGCGGCACGACCGGTGTCACGGGCCTGCTGCCGCGCTCACTCCTGAGCACGCGCTCCTCCTTGCCGGCGGCCTTCTCACCGGATTCCTTACCGGATTCCTTCGGGTCGTACTTACCGGGTTCCTTCGCGTCGTACGTCATCACACGCCACTCCCTTTCGGCCTCAGTGCGGGGCTCCGGCCCGGGATTCCGGGACGGTGCCGGGGGCTGTCCTCTTTGGTGTCCAGCACCAGCCGCTCGAAGAGCTGGCGCGCCGCGACCATCGCCTCGCGCAGTTCCTCTGTGCTCGCGCCCTGACCCGCCTCCGAGGCGGCGTGGTGCACCCTGCGGTAGCCGTCCACCTGATGCGCGTGGTGCACGGACAGCGCGTCGAGGTGTTGTTCGGAATGCTGGTCGGCGTCCGGGAAGCCGCGGTCGGCGGCCAGCCGGGAGATCAGCTTGTCGGCCTCCACGACGGCCTGTCGCGGGGAGTCGACGAAACGCTCCTGGAGACCGGCCCAGTGGGCGACGTACTGGTCACGCGCCTCGGCCGGCAGCGGGTGCGGACGCAGCTCGCCGTGGAGCCTGACCCGCTCCTTCAGCTCGTTCTCGGCGGCCTTGACATCTCCGTGGTGCCGGTTGACGGCACGCTCGTACTCGGGGCCGAACCGCCGCTTCAGTCCGCCGCGTCCACCGCCTTTGCCGCCCCCGTAGTACAGGACGGCGGCGACTGCGGCGGCGATCACCACGATCAGCGCGACGACGATCAGGACAGTGGACATGGTTGCCTTCCTGGATTCCCGTACTCGACTCGTGTTCCGGTGAAGGGGCGCCTCAGGGAGTCGGGTTGCCCGGAATCCGCTCGCCAAACAGCGCCGGGCCGGGATAGGGAGATCACCATGAACTGGAACGTCCGCCCCGAGTCCTTCGCCACCCCCGAGGCCACCCGGCTGCGCCGCGACTACTACGACGAGGTCGCGAGCCGTTACTGGCGGCGCCCGGCGACGGAGGCGGAGATCGACGAGGGCCTGGCCGAGGACCCGCCCGATGGACTCGCCGCGCCCACGGGCGAGTTCGTCGTCGGGCGGTACGGGGGCGAGCCCCAGTCGTGCGGGGGCGTACTGCTGCTGGACGGCCCCGGCTCACCCACGGCCGAGCTGACGCGGGTGTACGTCCGCCCCGCCGCACGCGGCACGGGCGGCGGTCGCGCGCTGCTCACGGCGCTGGAGGCGGCGGCGCGCGGGCTCGGCGCGACACGGATCGTGCTCGACACGCGCCTCGACCTCATGGAGGCGCGGGGTCTGTACGCCGCGTGCGGTTACGCGGAGATTCCCGCGTACAACGAAGGTCCGTACTCCGAGATCTGGTTCGGCAAGGACCTCACGGACGCGCCGTGATCGCAGCGTGAATCAGGTGGCGGAAAGCCAGGCGGCGGAGACTCGGGTGGCCGAGACCCACGTGACAGCGATTCGCGTGGCGGAGACTCAGGTGGCCGAGACTCACACCGAGTGGTCGCCGCGCGGCTCCGTGCCCGGCCGCTCCGCGTCGGACCCGCCCAGCTCGTCGCTCAACTCCTCCACCAGCCGCACCAGATCGGTCGGCCGGTCCGGCCCCCACCAGTCCCCCAGCAGCTCGGCGAGCGACTCCTCACGCGACCGGGCCAGTACCCTCGCCACGTCCAGACCGTGCTCGGTGAGGACCAGCCCCAGCCCGTCCCGCCGGGCCAGGCCGCGCTCCTCGATCTGCCGGGACGCGTCGTTGATGACCGACAGCGGTACGGGGGTGGCGTCGGCGAGCCGGGCGGGCTCGACCACGCCGTGGCGCCGGATGCGCAGCAGCATCCAACTGGCGGCCGGGAGCAGGTCGTACCCCGATCTCTCGGTGATCCTCTCGTAGATCTTCCGGCGCCCCTCGCGGGTGCCGAGCACGGACAGCGCGCGGGCGCACTCGTCGCGCGAGGAGCGTTCGACCGGGTTGCTGGCCAGGGTCTCGGAGACCTCGGGGGCGGTCACCGAACCGCGCAGCTTGTCCTCCTTGAGGAACCAGGCGACGACGAAGGCCACCAGGACGACGGGCACGGCGAACAGGAAGACGTCCGTGATGGACGTCGAGTACGCGTTGAGCACCCCGGAGCGCATCGAGGGCGGCAGATTCCCCACGGAGCGCGGGTCGGAGGCGAGTCCGCCCGGGGTGACGCCCGGCGGCAGCCGCTGCCCGGCGAGGGAGTCGGTGAGCTTGTTCCGCAGCAGGTTGGTGAAGATCGTGCCGAAGATGGCGACACCGAACGAGGCGCCGATGGAGCGGAAGAAGGTGGCGCCGGAGGTGGCGACGCCCAGGTCCTCGTAACGGACGGAGTTCTGCGCGACCAGCACGAGCACCTGCATGACGAGGCCGAGACCCGCGCCGAAGACGAAGAAGTACGCGCTCATCTCCCAGGTGCCGCTGTTGACCTTGAGCTGGTGGAGCAGCAGCAGCCCGACCGCGATGATGCCCGTGCCGGCGATCGGGAAGACCTTCCAGCGGCCGGTACGGCTGACGATCTGGCCCGACACGGTGGAGGTGATGAGCAGCCCGAACACCATCGGCAGCATGTGCACACCGGACAGGGTGGGTGACACGCCCTGCACGATCTGGAGGAACGTCGGCAGATAGGTCATGGCGCCGAACATGGCGAAGCCGACGATGAAGCTGATGACGCAGACGAGCGCGAAGGTCCTGATACGGAAGAGCCCGAGCGGCAGTACGGGCTCCGCGGCCCGCCGCTCCACCCGGATGAAGAGGACGAGCAGGATCACGGCGAGGACGGCGAGGCCGATGATCTGGCCCGAGCCCCAGGGCCAGGTGGTGCCGCCGAGCGAGGCGACGAGGACCAGACAGGTGGCGACGGAGGCGATGAGGAAGGTGCCGAGGTAGTCGATGGTGTGCTTGGTGGAGCGCACCGGGATGTGCAGGACGGCGGCGATGACGGCCAGGGCGACGACGCCGATGGGCAGGTTGATGTAGAAGACCCAGCGCCAGCTCAGATGCTGGGTGAACAGTCCGCCGAGCAGCGGGCCCAGGACACTGGTGGCGCCGAAGACGGCGCCGAACAGGCCCTGGTACTTGCCGCGTTCGCGTGGCGAGACGATGTCGCCGACGATCGCCATCGACAGCACGATGAGCCCGCCGCCGCCGAGGCCCTGGAGGGCGCGGAAGATGATGAGTTCGGCCATGCTCTGGGAGATGCCGCAGAGGGCCGAGCCGACGAGGAAGATCACGATCGCCGTCTGGAAGAGCTTCTTACGGCCGTACTGGTCGCCGAGCTTCCCCCACAGGGGGGTGGCGGCGGTCGAGGCGAGCAGATACGCGGTGACGACCCAGGACAGATGGTCGAGGCCGCCGAGGTCGCTGGCGATGGTGGGCAGCGCGGTGGAGACGATGGTCTGGTCGAGCGCGGCGAGCAGCAGGCCGAGCAGCAGGGCGCCGATGGAGACGAAGATGGTCCGCCGGCTCAGGCCCTCGCCGGGGACCGGACTCGGCGGCGGGGTGCTCACTTCCTGAGCCATCGGCATCTCCTCGGGTCTGCGTCTGCCCCCATCCTGATTGTTCCGACCGCTTATGGCCTGTTATGTCCTGCCGAACGCGGCGGGCGGCACGGCCCACCTCTGCCGGTGCGGGGCCGGGCTGCATAATCGCTGACAGCCCAAGGGAGGGGACCCACATTGACCGGACAGCTCTGTCCCGAATGCGGTACGCCGCGGGACGCGTACGGCCGACCGGGGGCCGGCTGCGACTGCTCGGAGCGGGCGGCGATAGCGGCGGCCGAGGACTTCGACCCGCTGCGAATACGGCCGTACGTGGCGCTGGAGGACCCGGACGGGGCCGTACCGTCCATCCCGCCGCCACCGCCCCTGTGGGGCGGCGACCGGTCGGAGGGGACCGACCCGGCCGAGACGATGCAGCTGTCGCTGCCGGGGCTGCGGACGACGGCGCCGGGCGCGGCGGCCGATCCGGAACGGACCGGTGGGCGCCGGACGTTCGCGAGGGTGGCGCTGACGGCGGCGGCCGTGGCGGTGATCGGCACGGTCTCGTACGCCGGGGGGCTGTTCACCGGGGGCGACGGGGACGACGAGGCGACGTCCGATCTGAACTCGGGGCTGACGACGGCGAGTGCGCTGCCGGATCCGTCGGTCTCGGCGTCGAAGCCGGCGTCGGGCTCCGCCTCGGCCTCCGCTTCGGCGTCGGCCTCGGCATCGGCGTCCGCGTCGGCTTCGAAGCCGGCCACGAGCGGGCCGCCGTCGGCGACGACGGAACCCGCCGCGCCGGGCACCCCCTCGACACAGGCGCCGCCGGACGGCACGGGGGCGACACAGGGGGCCGGAGCGGGAGCCGGGACCGGCCTGCGGCGCGGGGACAGCGGGGCGGCGGTGGAGGAGCTTCAGCGCAGACTGTCGGAGGTCTGGCTGTACAACGACGCGTACGACGGCCGGTTCGGCGAGCGCGTGGAAGCGGCGGTCCGCGTCTACCAGTCGTACAAGAGCGTCGAGGGCGACCCGAGCGGTGTGTACGGTCCGAACACCCGGCGCGCGCTGGAGGCGGAGACCAGCGGGAGGGGCCGGGAGCAGGGCGGCGGCGGTGGGGGCGACGGCGGGCCCGGCCGGGGAGAGGGCTGGGGCCGGGACTGACTGGCGTGATCCCGCACCTACTTTGTATAGTCGTTGAACAAAGCGGTTCCCGCCCGTATCCCTGACCGGCGGGCGGGGGCCGCTCTTGTCTGTGCTCATCCCCTGCTTGGAGTCCGCCGATGCCGGCCAACGCCCCGACCACGACGACCACCGTCCTGACCGTCCGCGCGCTACTGCTCGACATGGACGGGACCCTCGTCAACTCCGACGCCGTCGTGGAACGCTGCTGGCGCCGCTGGGCGATCGAGCACGGTCTGGACCCCGAGGAGGCCCTGAAGGTCGTCCACGGCCGCCAGGGCTACCTCACGATGGCGGTACTGCTGCCGGACCGCCCGATGGAGCTGAACCTCGCGGACAACCGCGTGATGCTGGCGCAGGAGACGGCGGACCTGGACGGCGTGGTCCCCATCACGGGAGCGCCCGCGTTCATGGCGGCCATCGCCGAGCTGCCGCACGCGCTGGTCACCTCGGCGGACGAGGCGCTCGCGACGGCCCGTATGACGGCGTCCGGCCTCCCGATCCCCTCGGTCCGCGTCACGGCGGAAGGCGTCTCGGCGAGCAAGCCGGACCCGGAGGGCTTCCTGAAGGCCGCCGCCGAACTGGGCGTCGACCCGGCGGACTGCCTGGCCCTGGAGGACTCCGACGCGGGCATCACGGCGGCGCGCGCGGCGGGGATGCGGGTGCTGGGGGTGGGCCCGCGGGCGGCATCACTGTCCCCGACGGCCCACACGTACGACCTGACGGACGTCCGCGTCACGACCCCGCTGCCGGACGGCACGTTCGAGGTCCACGTGGGTGCGTGACACTCCCCGTTCCCGCCCCTTCCCGAAACCGGGGCGAGCCCCGGACCCCTGGGTAGGGACCGGCGCGGCGGCCGTAGGCCGCGGCCGGGCCGGCGTGGACCACAAGCGGGCGGGCGCCACAACACGGTGCCCGCCCTTTCGCGTTCCTGTCAGGGGAAGCGGCCGGGCGGGCGTCGTGAATCACACGTCACCGCCACCGGCCCCGGCCGACGGACACCATTCGGCTGGTTCCCAGACCGAGCAGTCGTGGGCGAAGAACACACGTCGTGGGTCGAAGTCGGCGAGTCGATCCAGCCAGGGCCGATAGGGAGGGAGCGGCTGTTCCTCGCCGCGAGATGTCGCGTGGCGGGCCAATTGCTCGGATGCGAAGTGGGAAGCGAGGTCGTATGCCTGGCCGGCGAGTACTACTGTGCCGTCGCTCTGCAGGAGGGCCAGCGACTGGTGCCCTTCGGTGTGACCGGGCGTCGGAATGATCCAGACACCGGGCCAGACCTCTATCTCGCCGGCGACTTCCTCGTAGGTGGCACCGGGGAAGTCGATCAGCTCGTCGACCGTGTAGTTGCCCCGGCGTGCGGTGGCCAGTTCGATGTCCTGCACCAGGATGGGCTTGCCGGCCAAGAGCGGGTTCCCGCCGATGTGGTCGAAGTGCAGGTGGCAGTTCACGATCATGGAAACGTCGGCGAGGGCGACTCCGGACGCCGAGAGGGCATCGCGCAGCGCACGGCGGCGCGGCCGATAGTGCGCTTCGGTTTCGGGGTCCGCGTCCCCGATGCCGGTGTCGAAGAGGAGCAGCCCGTTGTCGTGTCGCACCAGATAAGCAAGAACGGGTTCGACTCGTGGTTGCGGGCCGCCCACTTCTGAGGCGGGCCGGATGAAGTACCCGAGATCGAGCCGACGCACCACCATGTTCTTCCGCATGCGGCCATCCTTGCGGGCCACCGCCTGAAATCCAGCCGGTCCGCCGACAGCGGAACCACCATGGGCCCAGCCGAGACCCGACAGGGGTAGGGCCGGAACAACTCGTTCAAGCGGGACCGGAACCGCCCGGCGAAAACAACCACCCCGCACCCCCGGGGGTCCGGGGCGCACCCCGGTTCCGGGAAGGGGTGGGTACAGAGGAAAGAGCCCCCTACCCACCCCGCCGCACCACCCCCCGCGCCACCAGCTCCAGCACCACACTCACCGCCACCGCCTGCACCGCCATCAGCGCCACCAGCACGAACAGCTGCACCGCGCCCGCGAACAACGGCGACGCACCCCCCAGCAGCATCCCGACGAAGGCGCCCGGCAGCGTCACCAGCCCCACCGTCCGCGTCTGGTCCAGCCCCGGCAGCAGCGCGTCGGCCGCCGCCGGGCGCGCGACCTCCAGCCGGGCGTCCCGGTCGGGCAGACCGATCGCGAAGCCGGCCTCCACCTCGCCCCGGCGCGCGCCGAGTTCGTCGAGCGCGCGCCGTCCGCCGAGCACCGTCGCCGTCAGCGCGCCGCCGATGAGGATGCCGGTGATGGGGATCAGGGCGATGCCCTTGACGGGTACGAGCCCGGTGAGGAGCAGCACCGCGACCACCGGTGCCACGCCCGCCCCGATGGGAACCGCGGCCCACCACCAGGTCCCGTTGTCCGTGATGCGGCGCCCCGCGGTGCGTACGGCCACCGCGTACATGAGCACGATGAAGGCCAGCAGAGCGGGCACGGACCCGACGACCCACCCGATCACCAGGGAGACCGCGCCGAGTTGGACCGCCGCCCGCACCCCGGCGGTCGCGATCTCGCGCCCCCGTCCGAGGTGCGCGAGCGCGGCGGTGCCCGTGGCGGCGACCAGCAGGACCGCCAGGACGACTCCGAATGTGAGATCGACCTTCAAGAGCATGTGCCTCACCCAACCCCGTTCCGTGACGGACATTTTGCCTGTACGTCAGATAGCGCCCGCGTGCGAGCGGTTGACGCGCCCCAAGTCCCACGACTGACGTCCCAAAACTCTTGATGTGACGTGCCCATGTCGTCACCCTGTTACCTGGTGCCCACCTCACAGCAATCCGGCACCGCGACGATGAGCGTTCGGTTCCGGCCCCACCCGGTTCCGGTCGATCAGCTTCCCGCCCCCACGACAAGGGAGTTCGCATGTCAGGTATCTACGCGCGTCACGGCCGTCCCGCCGGCCGAATAGCCGTCATCGCCGCGTCCGCCGCGCTGGTCTCGGCCACCGCGCTGCTCGTCGCCCCGACGCCCGCCCAGGCATCCCCGCCCACCCCGATCGCCGCCTCCACCGCGCGCACCTACCTCGGTCAGCTGACCGAGCGCGCCGAGGGCTCCACCAGCGGTTACAGCCGTGACCTGTTCCCGCACTGGATCACCCAGTCGGGCGCCTGCGACACGCGCGAGACGGTGCTCAAGCGCGACGGCTCGAACGTCGTGACGAACTCCAGCTGTGCGGCGACCAGCGGCAGTTGGTTCTCGGAGTACGACGGCGCCACCTGGACCGCGGCCAGTGACGTGGACATCGACCACATGGTTCCGCTCGCCGAGGCGTGGACCTCCGGCGCCAGCGGCTGGTCCACCGCCCAGCGCCAGAGCTTCGCCAACGACCTGGGCAACCCGCAGCTGATCGCGGTCACCGACAACGTCAACCAGTCCAAGAGCGACCGCGACCCGGCGGAGTGGATGCCGCCGAGCGCCTCGTACCACTGCATGTACGCCCGCATGTGGGTGGACGTGAAGCACGCCTACAACCTGAGCGTCGACTCGGCCGAGAAGAGCAAGCTCCAGAGCGTCCTCAACGGCTGCTGACGACGCCTGCCGGACCACCGCCGACAGGCGGACAAACCACCCGTGGCAGCTGATCGTGCCGCCTGTCACAGACCGGAACCTGGTCGGGCCCCTCCGTCGTTCCGTACCGTACGGGGCGACGGAGGAGGCACCATGACCGGGCTGCGCCTGGGACCACTGCTGCGCTATGTCGACGGGGAATCCGCCGGCACGGCCACGATCTGGGTCGAGACGGACCGGCCGTGCACGGCCGAGGTCCGCTGCGAGGGCGGCGCGTACGGCTCGTCGCGCACGTTTCTGATCGCCGGGCACCACTACGCCCTGATCCCGGTGACCGGGCTGGCCCCCGGCACCACGGTCGCGTACGAGGTGCTGCTGGACGAGGCGCGCGTCTGGCCGCCCGAGGACTCCCCGTACCCGCCGAGCGTGATCCGTACGCCGGCCGCCACCCCGGACCCCGGCGCCCCGCACACCGCCCCGGACCCCGGCGCCCCGGACCCCGACGCGCCCGAGCTGCACGTCTCCTTCGGTTCCTGCCGCTGGGCCTCGGCGCCGGTCGGTGAGCCCGACCCCGTCGGGCCCGACGCCCTGCACACCCTCGCCGCGGCCCTCACGGCCGACCCCGGAGCCGTACGCCCGGACGTCCTGATCCTCCTCGGCGACCAGGTGTACGCCGACGAGACGTCGAAGGCGACGCGCCGCCGGCTGGCCGGGCGCCGCGATCTGGCCGAGCCGCCGGGCGCGGAGGTCGCCGACTACGAGGAGTACACCTACCTCTACGACGAGTCGTGGAGCGACCCCCAGGTCCGCTGGCTGCTCTCCACCGTGCCGAGCTGCATGATCTTCGACGATCACGATGTGATCGACGACTGGAACACGAGCGCGTCCTGGCTGGCCGAGATGCGTACGAAGCCGTGGTGGCGGGAGCGCATCCTCAGCGGTCTGATGTCGTACTGGGTGTATCAGCACCTCGGGAATCTCTCCCCCGCCGAACTGGCCGCCGACAAGCTGTACGCCGCCGTACGGGCGGAGCCGGACGGCACCGAGCGGCTGCGGGAGTTCGCCGTCGAGGCCGACGCCGATCCGGCCTGTGTGCGCTGGAGCTACCGCCGCGACTTCGGCCGGACGCGACTGCTGATGGTCGACTCGCGGGCGGCCCGCGTCCTGGCGGAGGGGCAGCGGGAGATCCTGGATCCGGACGAGGCGCGCTGGGTGCGTGAGCAGGCGCTGACCGATCCGGACGACCGCGATCACCTCCTGATCGGCACCTCCCTGCCCTGGTTGCTGCCGCCGCTGGTCCACGACGCGGAGAGCTGGAACGCCGCGCTGGCCGGGGGCGAGCGCGGGCCGCGCTGGGCGCGCTTCGGCGAGAAGCTGCGCCGCGCGGCGGACTTGGAGCACTGGGCGGCGTTCCCGACATCGTTCGAGAAGCTGGCGAATCTGCTCGCCGAGGTGGGCAGCGGGCCCGGCGCGCCGGCGACGGTCTGTGTGCTGTCGGGCGATGTGCACCACGCGTATGTCGCCGAGCCGCGCTGGCGCACGGCTCAGCCGCGGTCGCGGGTCGTCCAGCTCACCTGCTCCCCCGTGCACAACTCCATCCCGCTCTCGATACGTCTCGGTTTCCGCTTCGGCTGGAGCAGGGCCGGCCGGCGGCTGGGGCTCGCGTTCGCCCGGCACGGCCGGGTGAGCACCCCCTCCGTCTCCTGGGGGAAGACCGGTGGCCCGTGGTTCGGTAATCAGCTGATGACGCTGACGTTGCGGGGACGGTCCGCGCGGCTGAGCCTGGCGCAGGTGCGGGCGCGGGACGGGGAGCCCGGCGAGGCGGCGCGACTGGTGACCGTCGACGAACGGGAGTTGGCGACACGGTGATGCCGCGGTGATGCCGAGGTGACCTCGGGGCCGTACATACGTCCCCTTGGGCAGCCCTTCGCCCGCATTCGCCCGCTGCGCCCGGTTCCTCCGTACCGGACATTGGTCCGCCCATGCCCAGATTTTCGGGATCTCCGTCGCAGTCGCGACAAGTTGATCGGAAGAAGCAGGTCAGACGCCATGACCTCACCTTCGCACCGGAGAACGGACGTTCGGCCGAGAAACATCCGTCAGCGGGATGTTGAACTTGCAAGCATTCCTTAGGGCTGCCTAACGTGAGGCATCTCGTCGGTTACGTCCCGAACCGAAGGAGCCCCACCCCCCATGTCCACACGTCTCAACCACGCGCAGCCGTACGCCCTCGGACTCTTCCGAATGGTGATCGGACTGCTCTTCGCCTGCCACGGCGCCGCGACACTCTTCGGCGTCCTCGGCAAGGACACGCTCGAAGCCGGCACCTGGCCCGGCTGGTACGCCGCAGTCATCCAGCTCGTCGGAGGCAGCCTGGTCCTCCTCGGTCTGGGTACCCGGATCGCCGCGTTCGTGGCCTCGGGTTCCATGGCGTACGCCTACTTCAACGTCCACCAGCCCGACGGGCTGTTCCCCCTGCAGAACGGTGGGGAGGCCTCGGCGATATTCTGCTGGGCCTTCCTGCTGATCGTCTTCGTCGGCCCCGGCGCGCTCTCGCTGGACCGGCTCATCGGCACGCGCGGCACACGCGAGCCGGAGCGCCACGACCAGCCCACAGCGGTCGCGGCCTGACGGGCGATCAGCTCACCACGGCCGCGCCCTGACCGGCGGCCGGACAGCTCGAACAGCAGCGCAGGCGCCCGGATCCCGTTTCGGCGGGGTCCGGGCGCCGTGCTGTCCGGCAGACTCCTCTCGGGCGGAGCCTCGTCCGGCGAAGTCCTGCCGGATGGACTCCCGTCCGGCCAAGTCCCGTCCGCCGGGCCCCTGTCCGGCGAAGTCCCGTCCGGTGGGCTCCCGTCCGCCGGGCCCCTGTCCGGCGGACACAGCCGGACGCCCACATTCGGCCATTCCCCGATCTCAGCCATCCGACAAACAGGAGGTGGACAACACCCGCCCCGTGGGAAGGTGGTCCACCACACAGGCGTACGCTGTATGGCTGACAGCCACCCTCTCGTCACTTCGCGCGAGGGGGCCGGCGGTCGGGGGGACACGAGGCCGGGGCATTTCGGCTTCGTTACGGAAACGGGGAATGCGAAAGTGCTGGAGAGTCTGGGCGCGCTGACCGGCAGCCCATGGATCTACGCCGTTGTGGCGCTCTCCGTTCTTCTGGACGTGTTCCTGCCCGTGCTGCCCAGCGGCGTACTGGTGATCACGGCCGCGACGGCGGCGGCAGCGGGGACCTCGGCGGTCGCCGACGCGGCCGGCAAGGTGTCGCACGTGGCTCATGTGCCGCAGGAAGTGCCCTCGTTGCTGGTGCTGATGGTGTGCGCGGCCGTCGCCTCCGTACTCGGCGACTTCGTCGCGTACCGCCTCGCCTGGCGCGGCGGGGACCGGCTGGCGCGCGCCATCGCCCGCTCACGCCGGCTGACCACCGCGCAGGAACGCCTCGGCGCGTCCCTCACCGGCGGCGGGATCCTCGTGGTGATCGCCCGCTTCGTCCCGGCGGGCCGCTCCGTGGTCTCGCTGAGCGCGGGCGCGGCGCACCGCAGGGTGAAGGAGTTCCTGCCCTGGTCGGCACTGGCGGCCGTGGCGTGGACGGGCTACAGCGTGGGGCTCGGCTACTTCGGCGGCCAGTGGCTCGGCGCGAGCTGGTTCGGCGCGGCGGTGTCCCTGCTGGCGCTGTTCGCGGCGGGGTCGGTGGCCGCGTATCTGGTACGCCGCCCGGCACGGCGTCGGAACGGCGCACCGGGACAGGTAGCGGCCCCGGTCGTCTGAGCCCGTCCCGAGCCGTCCCGACGGACGGTCTCAGGCCTGCGTGCGGGCCGCGCCCCGTACCTCGATGCCGTCGAGCAGCCGCATCGTGGAGGCGGCGATCTCCTCCACGGCCCGGTCGAACACCTCACGGTTGTGGGCGGCGGGCGCGCGGAAGCCGGAGACCTTGCGTACGTACTGAAGGGCGGCGGCCCTGATCTCCTCCTCGGTGGCCTCTTCGGGGATGACGGGCGGACGGAGAGTCTTGATGCTGCGGCACATACCTCCAGTGTGACCGATCGCCGCCCCTGGCGGGCCCTGGTGGGCCCTGGTGGGTTCAGAAACAGAACTGATAGCTTCTGCCGCATGACGACTGCCGACCTCACCACGATGTCCGGACTCGAACTGCTGCGCTGGGCGGCCGGGCAGCCCACCGACCTGCCCTCCGTGGGACGGCTCCTCGGCATGACCTTCGACGAACTGGACGAGGGCCGTGTCGTCCTGTCGCTCAGCACGAAGCCGGACTTCGCCAACCCGCTGGGCACGGTCCACGGCGGTATTGCGGCGACGCTGCTCGACTCGGCCCTCGGCTGTGCGGTCCACACCACACTGCCGGCGGGGGTGGGTTTCACGACGCTGGAGCTGAAGGTGAACTACATCCGTACGGTCGCCGTGGACGCGGGACGGCTCACGGCGGTGGGATCGACGATCCACGTGGGCCGGCGGACGGCGACGGCCGAGGGCAGGGTCACGGACGAACGCGGCAAGCTGATCGCCCACGCGACGACGACCTGCATGATCCTGCGCCCCGAAGGGCAGCCGGCGGCCTAGGGGGTGTCCTTCGGGGCATCTCAGCCCTGGGCCGTGTCGGCCCTCAGCACCGGCCGCATGTCCCGCGGGTCGATCGGCTCGCCGCAGTCGGGGCAGGCCAGCTCGGGCGTCGTCGTGTGCCCGCACGTCTCGTGCCGCAGCCGTACGGGCGGACCGTCGTCGCCCGTCATCCACCGGTCGCCCCAGGTCAGGAGCGAGACGAGCACCGGGTACAGACCGACGCCCTTCTCGGTGAGCCGGTACTCGTACCGCTCTGGCCGCTCCTGGTACCGCACCCGCCGCAGCACCCCGTGCTCCACGAGCGTGGCCAGCCGTTCGGTCAGCAGGGGGCGTGAGGCGCCCGTGTTCGCCCGGAAGTCCTCGAAGCGCCGTACGCCGAGGAACGCGTCGCGCAGCACGAGCAGCGTCCAGCGGTCCCCCACCACCGACAGGGCCCGCGCGACCGAGCAGTCGACGTCACCGATCTCGTTCCACCGCATGTGCCGAGTGTAGGAGCCGGGCCGGGCCGCCGGTCACGGCGCCGCCGGAGGCCGTACGGCGACGGACCAGCCCGGGTTGTACGTGCCGGGCACCGCGTGGCGCCGCCAGTCGCGCGCCCAGTGCGGCGGCTCGCTGCGGCGCAGGATCACCGCCGTGGCGGGAGCCGGGTCGTCCATGGCGGCGGAGGCGCAGCCCGCGGTGTACGCGACGGGGATCGCGGAGCTGTTCCCCTTGATCAGGCACGGCGGCCGTACCCCGTTCTCGCGCAGTACGGCGCTGATCCGCTGCCAGTCGCCGCGCGCCCGTTCCTGGACGCTCACATGGGTCCGTACCTGCGCGATCTGTACGGCGCCGTGCCCCAGCAGTACGAGGGCGAGCGCGACGGCGAGCGGGCGTGAGCGGCGCGCCCGGCCCGCGGCGGCGAGCAGTCCGACGGCGGCGGGCAGCACCAGCAGGGCGTAGCCCGGCAGCAGGAAACGGGGCGCCGCGTACGGGACGAGGAAGAGGTACGGCAGCGAGACGGACACCGCGACGGCGACCGCGAGCCACAGCGGCCCGGTGGCCCGCCCGGCGCGCCTCGTGGTCCACATGCCCAGCACGACCAGCAGCGGCAGCAGCAGCCACCACTCGACGACGCCCGAGGCGACGGTGTCCCCCGTACAGGGCCGGCAGAGCAACGGGCCGTCCAGGGCGGTGAGATGGGCCTTCAGCGAGAGCACGGGCCGCATGCCGCCCTGGGTGTCGCTCGCCTCGGTCAGCCGCCGCGCCACCCCGCCGAACCGCAGCCACGCCTCCACGACCCACGGCGCCGCCCCGACCGCGACCCCCGCCACCACGGCGGCTGCTCGCCCCCGGTTCCGCCACGCGGGGACCAGCAGCGCGGCGGCGAACAGCGGAAGGGCCACGGCGGCACCGTCGTTGGGCCGCATCAGCGTGACGACGGCCAGCCCGGCGGCGATCCCCGCGTACGCGCCCCGCCCGGGATCGCGCCGCAGGAAGCAACCGGTCGCGGCGACCGCGCCCATCGCCGTGTAGTGGTTGGGCATGGCGGAGTTGGCGTAGAAGAGTGCGAACCACAGACTCCCGTACAGCCCTGCGGCCACCCACACCCCCGCCGGCCTCCGCAGCACCGCCAGCCACGGCCGCCACCCCAGATACAGCGCACCGCCCGCGAGGGCCCCCATCCAGAGCCTCAGGAGCACCACCGAATCGCTCCACGAGGCGACGGGCACGAGCAACAGGGGCACCCCGCGCGTACGCGGCGCGCTGAACGGCACACCGCCCCCGTACGGCCCGAACCTGCTGGCGTAGACGATCTCGTCCCACCCCAGCGGCAGCCCGACGGGCACGAGCACCCCGGCGACAACGACGAACGCCCCACACACCCAGGCAAGCCCCCACCGCCCCCGAACCGCCTCTGCACGCCCATCTCGGGCGCGCGGAGCGACCCGGCCGACGGCCGGCCCGACGTCAGTCCGCACGCGTGGCACTCCCCCGGTGTCGCCGGGCGGCGCACGGCGCCGCGCCTGTCCCGCCGCGTTCCGGGGCCGGTGGTCAGCCACCCCCTGCGGATCACTCCACACAACACGGCACTTCAACCCAACTCAACCCATTTCTCCGCCATCTTGCCAACCGCCGCACGGGCAAGCGCGAGAAGAGCCGGCAGGGCCATGTGGACTTCCGGTGTCGCCGATCACGCAGAACGGCCCCCCGCCCATGTACTGGACGAGAGGCCGGATCAGGTCTCACCTGCGGTTACTTCCGGTGGGCGCGGACGGTTTCGAACCGCCGACATCTGCTTTGTAAGAGCAGCGCTCTACCCCTGAGCTACGCACCCTTGGATGAGGCAACAGCGTACATGGAGCACGGCCCCCGCCCGCAAACGCCTTCGCGGACCGGGCCCCCGGCCCGGCCCCGGAGCGCGGCGGCGGGGGGATATCCCCACCACGGAGACGGTGGCCGACCGGATCGTTCCGGGGCGGCGGGATTCGTACGGTGGGGGCACATCCGCAGGACCATCTTGGGGGACCGATCACCGTGGACACACACCGCACGCACCACACCCGCCGCACCCGCCGCGTCCGCCGCGTCCGTACGCTCGTCGCCGCCGGCGGCGCCGTGCTCGCCGTGGTCGCCGTCGGTGGGTGCGGGAGCGCCGACACCGACGACGCGCCGGTCGAGAAGCGGTCGTTCGCCTTCGGCGGCCGGACGCTGAACATCGCGTCGGGCAACTCCTCGATCGAGCTGGTGCCGGCGGACGTGAAGGACATCGAGGTGACGCGTCAGGTCGACGGCTGGGTGATGTTCGGCTCGGGGCCCGACGCCGTATGGAAGCTGGACGAGGACACCCTCACGCTCAAGGTGAAGTGCACGGGCGTCGTGAACAACTGCGAGTCCCGGCACAAGGTGAAGGTCCCGCGCGGCATCGCCGTGAAGGTGCAGAACGACAACGGCAGTGTGCGCGCGGCGGGTTTCGACACCGACCTGCACCTGCGCTCCGACAACGGCTCCGTGCAGGTGCGCGACTCCAGCGGCAGGCTCGATCTGTTCAGCGACAACGGCAAGGTGACGACCGACGGCGTCTCGTCGAAGTCGGTGCACGCCCGCTCCGACAACGGCGGGGTGCGGCTGGGGCTCAGCTCCGTACCGGACACGGTGGACACGTCCAGCGACAACGGGTCCGTCACGATCGACCTGCCGAAGTCGGGCACCACCTACGCCGTGACCGCCCGGAGCCGCAACGGGAGCGTCGATGTGGACGTGCCCACGGACGACGCCAGCGGCCATGTGGTGAAGGCCCGTAGCGACAACGGCAAAGTCACAGTCCGAAGCGCGAACTAACCGACTCGTGTGTTCGTCCCTTCCTGGTGGGAGAATGTACTCGGCAGGGGCGTAATCGGCACGGGAGAGGGATGTGACGGCGACACACGCGCAGCCGCACGCACGAGCGAGGGCGGGTGGCGTCCGTGATGTCCTCACCCTGATGCTGCTGCCGGTGCCGTTGATCGTCGCGGCCCTGCCCGGGGCCTTCGCGGGCGGGGGTACGCGGCGGTGGTTCGGCGGGCGCGGCGAGAACCAGCGCGCGGACGCGCAGGCTGCCAAGGACGCCGCCGCAGCCGCCTTCTACGAGCTGGACACCGCCCAGCGTGACCTGCGCATCTCGATAGAGACGATCACCGCGGTCGACAGTTCGCCGGGCGCGCGGCGGGTCGCGGACGAGTTCGCCCGGCTGGGACAGCGGATCGACGAGGCCAGCAGCGGCTACATCAACGCCGTCGACGCCCATGATCTCGACCGCGACGATCTGGAGCCGTCCGTCGCCTCCACGGCCCGTACGGAGCTGACCCGGGCCAAGGACGAGCTCGTCCGGGTCAAGGGCGAGCTGGACCGCTTCGAGCGCGGCCTCGGCCCGCTGCTCGACAAGGCGGAGACGCAGCTGGCACGGCTGGCACCCGCCGTGGAGCGGGCACGGCAGACGCTGCTCGCCGCGAGCAACGCCCTGGACGCGGTCCGTGGCAGCGGGCTGCGCGCCGACGACCTGGCGGCGCGCCTCGCGACGCTCGGGCCGGAGCTGACGAAGCTCAACCAGGGCGCGGGGCAGCACGGCGTGGCCGAGACCATTCAGCGCGCCGACCGGGTGCTGCGGGACGCCGAGGCGGTACGGGCCGAGGCCGAGCGGCTGCCGGAGCGCGCGGCGGAGATCGACCGGCGGCTGGTGTCGCTGCGGACCCGCGCCCAGGCCCTGACGACGCGCGCGGGCTCCGTGGAGCCCGTCCTGAGCGAGCTGCGGCGCCGCTTCAGCGCCGCCTGCTGGCAGGACCTCCAGCCGGTGCCCGCACAGGCGGAGACCTCCGTGCACCAGGCGGAGGAGAAGCTGAAGGAGGCCGCGAAGGCGCGCGACGAGCAGCGCTGGCCCGACGCGACAGCCCTGCTCAGCACGGTCAGGGCGCTGCTGAACTCCACCGACGAGGCCGTGTCCGCCGCCGGTGACCGGCTTCAGCGGCTCAACGCCGTCTCCAAGGACCCGCAGCACGAGATCGACCGGACACGGTTCGCCGTACGGGACGCGCAGCGCCTCGCGATGGCGGGCCGCAACACCCCGGACCCCCGGCACGCGCGCCCGCTGGACGACGCCGTGGCACGGCTGGACCGGGCCGTGGCCGGGCTGGAGGGCCGGCATCCCGACTGGTGGCACTTCCTGGTGGAGACGGAAGCGGTCCGCAACACGGCGGCCCGTGTCGTCGGGGAGATCCGGGACGAGCGCGGCGCGGGAGCCTGACGCCCGATTTGTCCCTTGGTGGTGCCGGACGGATCCTGGAGGTACGTACGCAGGCCACAGGCACGCACGGCTGAAGGGGGCCGCTCATGTCCGGTCAAGGGACCGTTTCCCGCCCCGTACGGCAACGACAGGACCAGCACCGGCGGCGGGTCAGGCTCGACGAGCACCTGCCCGTCGACCACACCCTGAGCCGCGTGTACCGGATCGGTGCGGGACTGATCGGTCTGGTGCTGCTCGTGTTCGGCATCCTCGGACTGATCAACCAGATCGGTGTCTTCGGCACCGGCAGCCACACCACCGCCGGTCTCAACACCAACGGCGCGCTGAGCGTCCTGTCCATCTGCGTCGGCGTCCTGCTCTTCGTCGGCATGCTCATCGGCAAGAACTTCGCGTCGACACTGAACATGATCCTCGGCGTTCTCTTCATCCTCAGCGGCTTCGTCAATCTCGCGCTGATCGACACCGGCTTCAACCCCCTCAACTTCCGGATCCAGAACGTCCTGTTCAGCTTCGTGGTCGGTCTGCTGCTCATGTTCTTCGGCATGTACGGGAGAGTCAGCGGCGGCCTGCCGCACAACAACCCCTACTGGCGGGCCCGCCACCCCGGCCAGGTGGAGGACGAGCGACGCGACCGGACCGCCGCCGGGCAGCGCGCCGTCCACGCCCACCGTGCCGTGACCTCCCGGCACCGGCAGGGAGCGCACCGGACGGCCGGATAGCCTGGCCCCATGCCTCGCTACGAGTACCGCTGCCGCCCCTGCGACACCACCTTCGAACTCAGCCGCCCCATGGCGGAGTCGTCGGCGGCGGCGACCTGCCCCGCCGGCCACCAGGACACCGTGAAACTGCTGTCCACCGTCGCGGTGGGCGGCTCCGCGAAGGGCTCACCGGCCCCCGCTCCCTCGGCCGGAGGCGGAGGCGGCTGCTGCGGCGGGGGCTGCTGCTCCTAGGGCCGCCGCCGGAACTGCCCTAGGTGTTGAGGTAGCGCAGGATGGCCAGGACCCGGCGGCTGTAGCCGCCCGTGCCGCTGATCTCCAACTTGTCGAAGATCGCGTTGCAGTGCTTCTCGACAGCGCTGACCGAGATGTACAGCCGCCGCGCGATCGCCGTGTTGGTGTGCCCCTGGGCCATCTCGCCGAGCACCTCCCGCTCACGCTCGGTGAGCCGGGACAGCGGATCCGTACGGTTGGAGCGGGCCAGCAACTGCCGTACGACCTCCGGGTCGAAGGCCGCCCGGCCCTCCGCCACCCGCTCCAACGCGTCGAGGAACTCGTCCACTTGGACCACCCGGTCCTTGAGCAGATAGCCCACTCCCCCCGAGTCCGCGCTCAGCAACTCCGCCGCGTACCTCTTCTCCACATACTGGGAGAGGACCAGCACCCCCACCGCGGGCCACCGCTCGCGGATCTCCAGCGCGGCCCGCAGCCCCTCGTCGGTGTGCGAGGGCGGCATCCGTACGTCCGCCACCACCACATCCGGCGGGTCATGGGCGACGACGGCCAGCAGCGCCCCCGCGTCGGCGACCGCGTCCATCACCTCGTGCCCCTCCTCGGAGAGCAGCCGCACCAGGCCCTCCCTCAGCAGCGTCGAGTCCTCGGCCAGCACTACTCGCATGGAATCTCCGCGGTGATCGTGGTGGGTCCACCGGGCGGACTGTCGATACGCAGGAGCCCGTCGAGTGCGTCGACACGACGGGACAGCCCGAAAAGTCCGCTGCCCGACAGATCGGCACCGCCCTTGCCGTCGTCCGTCACATGTATTCGCAAGGTGCGGGAGTCCTCGACCACTTTCACCTCGATATTCGTCGCCCCCGAGTGCTTGACCGCGTTGGTGACGCTTTCGGAGACCACGAAATAGGCCACGGTCGCCGCCGCCTTCGGCGGTTCGGCACTCAGCCGGCAGCGCAGCCGCACCGGCAGCGGGGACCGCTCGGCGACCGTCTCCAGCGCCGCCTTCAGACCCGCCTCGTCCAGCACCGTCGGATAGACACGCCAGGCCACCTCCCGCAATTCGTTCAGCGCGTGGCTGCTGTGCTCGTGCGCCTGCCGCAGCAACTCGTCCGCATGCCGCGGGTCAGCGCTGCGCCGGGCACGGCCCAGCAGCATCCCGAGAGCCACCAGTTGCTGCTGCACCCCGTCGTGCAGATCCCGCTCGATACGACGGCGCTCCTCATGCACCACGTCCACCACACCCGCCCGGCTGACGGCGAGCTGTTCTATACGTCGCTCCAACGCCTCCTGACGGCTGGGCCCCAGGAAGTGCCTGGCCAACCGCCCTTCGAGGGTGGCGGTCACGAAGAACCCCTGCACGCAGAGCAACAACAGGAACAGACCGCCGAAGGTGGCCGCCACGAGCGTGCCCGGATGCTTGAGGTCGGTGATCGCCCACGCGTAGATGAAAAAAGTGCTGTACCCGGCGCTGACCATCGCGGTCGACAGCGTGACGGTCCCGAACAGTCCGACCGTCCAGCGCGTCGCGAGATAACGGAGCGCTCCGGCCGGCTCGTAACTCGCCGAGACCCGCTCGCCGAACATCGTGCGGAGCCGGTGCCGCTCCACGTCGACCAGTCTTCGCGCACCCGCCGCCACCGGCCGCATGACCGCGCGACGCCCGCGCGGCCACGCCCGCACGAGGAGCAGAGCTATGCCCACGAGCAGCGAGAAAAGCATCCCGACCACTGCCGTGCAGCTGCCCAGACTGAGCCCCACCCCGAACCGCGCCACTCGACGCACCACTGTGTTCACGATCAATAACGCTAGCCGGGGACATGTACCCGCACACTGCGGGAAACCTCAGTAATCCATACGGTCCGCCTCAATGTGCTTGCCTGAGCAGGCATCTAGCGTGGGAGTCATGATCGGAAACAGCCCGGAGCAATGGGTCAACAGCTTGATGGACACGCTCGGAGCCCCGGGCGCGGGCATAGCAATCGCCTTGGAGAATCTGTTTCCTCCGCTGCCCAGCGAGGTGATTCTCCCGCTGGCGGGCTTCGCGGCCAGCACCGGGCAGATAGGTCTGATAGCGGCGGTGCTGTGGACCACCGCGGGCTCGGTCGTGGGCGCGCTCGCGCTCTACGGGCTGGGGGCGTGGCTCGGGCGGGAGAGGACCATCGCTCTCGCGTCCAAGGTGCCGCTGGTGAAGGCGAGCGACATAGAGAAGACGGAGGCGTGGTTCCAACGGCATGGCGCGAAGGCTGTCTTCTTCGGCCGGATGGTTCCGCTCTTCCGCAGTCTGATCTCCGTGCCCGCGGGCGTCGAGAGAATGCCGCTGCCCCTCTTCCTTGGTCTGACCACACTCGGCAGCGCGATCTGGAACACCGCGTTCATCATGGCCGGCTATGTGCTCGGCGAGAACTGGAAGGAGGTGAGCGGCTATGTCTCGACGTATTCGAAGCTGGTCCTGGGTGTCGCGGTTCTCGTCGTCCTGGCGCTGGTGCTCAGGCGGGTCGTCAGGTCCCGTAGGGAGAAGCGGCACGACTGAGCCGCCGCAGGATCTCCTCCCCCGCGGCCACACCGGTCTCGGTCAGTGTCTCCACGTGCGGGGCGCTCCAGCCGGTGTCGGCCAGCTCGCCGTGACCGGGCCGCCAGCCTCGGTCGGCGCCCAGCAGCAGATCGGCGTCGAGCAGGGAGTCACCGGCGGCGAGGGTCAGTTCGGCGCCGGTCCGCCGGGCGACCTCACGCACGGCGGCGCTCTTGGTCAGCGGTCGCGGCACGGCGTAGATCTTCCGGCCCTGGAGGGAGACCGTCCAGCCGCGTCCGTCGGCCCACTCGGCGAGTTCCTTCACCCAGCCCTCGGGCAGCAGTGCGCGGTCGACGACGAGATACGCGAACAGATCCTCGGCGATGCGCTCCTTGAGCAGCCAGGCGGGGTCGGCGGCGGCGAGCAGATGCTCCCTGACTTCCCCGAGCGGGGCGCAGCTCTCGGCGAGACGGTCCCGCACCGTGGCCTGCCAGTCGGGGTCGGACTCACCGTCGACCAGAAGATGACCGCCGTTGGCACAGATCGCGAACCGAGGTGCGGGGCCCGGCAGATGGATACGGAAGTACTGCTCGCGGGTGCGGGTCGTGGTGGGTACGAAGACCGTGCCACCGGCGAGATCTTCGAGGAGCGCGGCGGCGGTCTCCGTCATGTACGACAGGGGCCGGCGCTCGTAGATCTCGACGCAGAGCAGACGGGGCGCCTCGGCGTCCGGCATGGCGAGCTGGAGCGCGGCGGACGAATAGATGAGGGTGCGGTCGAGGTCGCTGGCGACCAGCGCCGCCGAGGAGATGGGCGCGTTCACGAGGTGGCCACCGCCGTGCCGTCGGCGCCCGTGGCGCCACGGGTGTAGCGCGGGTGGATCAACCCGACGCAGGTGTAGGGAAGTCCGTCGACTTCTTCCACGGGTACGCCGCGCTGTTCGGCGAGCAGCCGGACGTGGTCGAGGTCGGTTCCCGCGCCGCGCCGGGCGAGGATCTTCCAGGGGACGCGGCGCAGCAGGACGCGGGTGGTCTCGCCGACACCGGGCTTGACGAGGTTCACGTCGTGGATGCCGTACTCCTCACTGATCCGCTCGACGGCGGCCCAGCCTTCCCAGGTGGGTGCGCGGTCGGTGGACAGGAGTTCCTTGACCTCGGTGTCCACCGCGTCCGTGACGTCGTCGAAGCGGGCGGCGACGGTGTCCAGGAAGTAGCCGGACACGTCGGCGTCGGCGAGTTCGCGGTAGTGCTTCGCTCCGTGGAAGTCGTCGGGGCCGACCAGGTCGGCGCGCACGACGGTGCGGGAGATGAGTCCGGAGACGGTGGAGTTGAGGCAGGCGGAAGGGATGAGGAAGTCCTCACGGGTGCCGTAGGTCCGTACGCAGCCGCCGGGGTCGGCGAGTACCGCGATCTCGGGGTGGAAGTCGGGGAAGTCGGCCAGTGCGTCGGCGAGTTCGCGGGTGATGGCGCCTTTGCCGGTCCAGCCGTCGACGAAGACGATGTCGGCGGGGTTGTGGTGGGCGGCGAGCCAGCGGATGGCGTTGGTGTCGATGCCCCGGCCGCGCACGATGGAGATGGCGTAGTGCGTCAGGTCCAGTCCGTGCCGGTGTCCGGCCCAGCGGCGCATCAGGACACCCACGGGTGTGCCGGCGCGGGCGAGTGAGACCAGGACGGGCCGGGCCTGGGTGGCTTCCCGGGAGGTCGGGTCGTCGTAGCGCTGCGGGTGTTCGGCGAGCACGGTGTCGGTGACGGTGCCGACGGCGCGGGCGATACGGGCCGCGGAGGTGCCGAGGGCGGAGCGGAAAAGTTCCTGGTACTCGGGGCTGGGCTGGTATTCGACGGGCAGCGACTCCGCGTAGTGGGCGCCGCCGCTCTGTATCGCCTCTTCGCGCTCCTCCGTCGGGGCTTCCAGTTCCACGTCGGATAGGTCCTGGAGGAGCCAGCCGACGTCGTCGGCGGCGTACGAGGAGAAGGCGGGGCCACGGAGAGGGGCGGGCAGCATGGGGGGTTCCTGCCGGTCGGGAGCGTACGAGGGAGAGGGGAGGTACGAGGGGACGACGGCGAGCACGACACGGGGGACATGAGCGGCGAGCTGGGCGAGCAGGCCGCCCGGGGCGTGCAGTTCCGGGGAGTCCGCCAGGGAGTCGACGACCGCGACGACGGCGTCGAAGCCGCCGCCGGCGACGTTGTAGGCGTACCGGTCGCCGGTGCCGTCGCCGCCGGGGAAGGCTTCGGTGTCGTGGGCGGGGAAGACGAGCCGGCTGCGTATCGCATAGCCGGGGTCGTCCACGGCGAGGACGGGTGAGCGGGTCGTGGTCGAGTAGCGGACCTCGATGCCGGTGACGGACCGCTCAAGCTCCAGTGCGAGGCGCAGGGGCGCGTACATCAGCTCCTCGAAGCCGAGGACGAGTACGTGTCGGGCGTCGCCGAGTTCCTGGGCGAGGGCGGCGGCCATGCCGGGCACGGCGGCCTCCAGACGCGCGCGGTGGGCGGGGGTGAAGCCGTGCCGTCCGCCGTCCGGCAGCCCGTCGGGCCAGCCGAGCGGCACACGCACGACGTCGGCTCCGGTCGCACCAGACCGGGAGGCGGGGAGGGGCGGGGGTTGGGGGGAGGGGGAGGGGGAGGGGGCCCCCACCCTCATCCCAACACCGGCTCCAGCTCCAGCTCCAGCTCCGGCTCCGGCATCAACTCCGGCTCCGGGCCCCGCAGCGTTGTCGTACTCCGCGACCAGTGCCTGCCCCCGGGCCAGTACGCCCTCCGGGAGGGCGACCGTGCCCGAGGCCATGGCCACCAGGTCGACGCGGGCGCCGATCTCCTGGGCGAATTCCGCGAGCCGGCTCTGGTCGGAGGCTGAGCGCATGTCGACGAGCGCCACGATCACGTACCACCGGCGCGGGTAGCGGGCGTGCAGAGCGCGAATCGTATTGAGAACCGTGTTCCCCGTGGAGAACTCGTCGTCCACGAGCACCAGCGGTCCGTCGCCCGCCAGCAGCTGCGGGTCCTCCGGAAGCAGCAGATGCGAGGTGGCGTGGGAGTGGGACTCCTCGAACCCGCCGGCGGAGGCGACACCGGGCACGGGACGGCGCGTGGAGTGCAGATACGGGGCGCGTGCCACGCCGTCGGCGACGGAGTGGCCGAGGCCGGTCGCCGTTTCCGCGTAGCCGAGGATGACGGCCTGTTCGGCGGCGTCGCCGAGCAGGTCCCGTACGCGCTCGCCGAGGGCGACGCCCGCGCCGTGGACGACGGAGGGCCGCTGCGGGACGTGTTTGCCGAGGACGTTGGAGACGAGGAGGTGGGCGCGTTTGGGGTTGCGGCGCAGGGCCAGGCCCAGCAGCTCGCGCAGTTCGTCCCCGCCGACGAGCGTGATGCCCAGCCGTTCGGCGACCCATGACCCCGACCACACCACGTTGCCGTTCTCCTCTGCCGTTGTGTCGACGTTGTCGAGCCCGCTGTCGTTCCCGCTGTCCGGGCCGGTTTCGTTGGCGCCGGATGTGCTCATTCGCTCAGCCCGGCGGCCAGCAGTTCCACGAAGCCGATGTCCTCCTTGGCGACGCCGAAGGCCTCGGCGCGCCGCATGGTGCGTTCGGCCCAGGCGCGGTGGGGTTTCACCTCGTTCATCTTGTTCGTGTACGAGGAGCGCAGTACGCCTCCCCGGCCCCGTTCGGGCCGCAGGATGTCCTGGGCGTCGCTGAACTCTTCGTGGCTGACGACCGACAGTGCGTGCACGGGCATGACGTGCGAGGGGTGGATGCAGGTCTTGCCGACCAGTCCGTTGGTCTGGTCGAGCTGGATCTCGCGCAGCAGTCCGTCGAGGTCGTGCTCGATGAGGGCGGTGCGCAGTTCCTCGGCGCGTCCTTCGAGGAAGGGGCTGCGGCGCAGTTGTGGTTTGAACATGCGCTCGTGGAGTCGGAAGTACTCCCATACGGGGCCGGTGATCGTGAAGCCGGTGCCGTCGGATCGGCCGAGGACGTTCACGACGTCGGCGATGACAGCGGAGACGATGCGTACGTCGTACGCGGTCATATCGGGTGCGCGGCGGAGTCCGTAGGCGGAGCAGAAGTCGGTGACGCCGAGCCGGAGAGCCAGTACGCGTTCCCGGTACTTGTCGACGGTGCGGGCGATGCCGGTGAGGGTCTCGGCGCGGGTCTCCAGGTGGAGCAGCTCGGGTGATTCGAGTACGGGCATGGCGAAGAGGCGTCGCCCGCTCTCATGTTCGGCTGAAATCAGTGCCTCTAGGAAGGGCACGCCACGCTCTTCGGTGAACTTCGGCAGTACGAATCCGGACAGTATGTGGGCGGCGGGGCCGAGCCGGCGTACGAGGTCGGGTATCTGGTCCGGTTCGCGGACGCGGACGAACAGCAGCGGCAGTTCCGCGCCGCGCCGGTCGAGGTCGGCGAACTGTCGTACGAGGTTCTCCTCGGCCCATTCGACCTCGGAGTCGTCGATGGAGTCCTCAAGGCACAGCACCATCGACACCACGCCGCGACCTGCCAGCTTGACGATGTCGTCGGCGAGTCGTGGCCGGGTGGCGGGGCTGTAGAGGGTGGCCCCGAGGGCTGTCGCGAGCATGTGGGCCGGGGATGCCGAGGTGAACTCGCCGGGCTCCCGATGGAACAGCCCTTGCCGAGCAGTGGGCGGAATATGCCCGAAGTGACGCATTTACATCCCCCGTACTGCCACGGTGGTCGCGTTGACATGTGGCCGGTAATAGTACGTATGGACGGGAGTCAAGAGTTCCACACCTGCATGAATTTCAGGTAACTCGTCCACTTCTCGCCCCTCTCTCACCCTCGCTCGACCTCCTTCCACCATGCCCCCACGTTGTCCGCGCGGCCTGCGGGAAGGCAGGATGAACGGCATGACGCACGCGATGGTGAAGGGCTCGAACGTCCCCCTCAATGCCATGGCCGTAAGGGCTGTGCTGCGCTGGACCCCGGGGGCGGGGGTCCCTGACGTGGACGCGTCGGCGCTTCTGCTGGGGCCTGAGGGGCGTGTGCGCTCGGATGAGGACTTTGTCTTCTACAACCAGCCTCGTCATCCGTCGGGCCTGGTCAGGCGGCTGCCGAAGAAGCAGGTGCCCGAGGGGCTGACGGACACCGTCGAGGCCGATCTGTCCGCTCTGGACCCGAGTGTCGACCAGGTGGTGCTCGCGGCGTCGTCGGACGGGGCGAGCTTTCAGCATGTGCATGACCTGAGGGTCCTGCTGTACGACGCGGGGCAGGCCGACGGCGACCCGCTGGCTGTCTTCGATGTACGGCCGGAGACCGGCGAGGAGACCGCGATCATCTGCGGTGAGCTTTACCGGCGCGGGAACCACTGGAAGTTCCGGGCTGTGGGCCAGGGCTATCCGACCGGGCTGATCGGGCTGGCGACGGCCTTCGGGATCTCGGTCGACGAGACCGAAGGGGCCGACGGGCCCGACGGGTCGGCGCAGGGCCCGGACGGAGCGGAGGCCGCGACCGCGCTGATTCCCGGCCTGCCCGCCCAGAGCACCCAGAACGCTCCGCAGGCACCGCCCGCGCGGCAGCCGCAGTTCCCGGCCGGTCAGCAGGGGCAGTCCGGCTACGGCTATCCGCAGCCCGCGGCGGCCCAGCCGGCCTACGGATACCCGCAGCCCGCGCCGGCGCAGTCCGGTTACGGCTATCCGCACGCGCCCGCGCCTGGTCCGCAGCCGCAGTCCGCGCCGCCGGTGCCGCAGGGGGCTCCGGCGTACGGATATCCGCAGCCGGCCGCGGCGGCGGCTCCCGCGGCGGACCCGAATTTCCGGCTACCGCCGATGGGACCGCAGTTCGTACGGCCGTAGGCCCGCACCGCACGGCACACACCGCGCCGCACCGCGCCCCCACGCCCCGCACCCGCGCCCCCTCGACAGCCGGCGACGCGGCAGCTCGGCGACTCGACGGCCCGGCCGCTCAGGTCTTCGTCTTGTAGCCCCGCCCCCACTGGAGGCCCCACCCGTACAGCCGGTCCAGCTCCGCCTGGAAGCCGTACACGAACTTCACCTCGCGCCGCACCACCAGATCGCCCTTCACCCTCTCCAGCGAGAACACCGCGCAGGACCGGGCCTGCGGGGCCCGCTCGTCCAGTTCGATCTCGACGCGCGGGCCGTTGCTCGGGTAGAGCGTGACGTTGGCGTGGGTCCGGTCGAAGGCCGGGGTGCGGTCGTAGATGTAGACGAAGACGAGCAGCCGCTTGATCTCTTCCCAGTGGTCGAGGTTGATGAATATCGTCTCGCCGGAGGGGGCGCCGAAGCGGTCGTCACCGCTGAGTTTGATGTAGGGCGGCTCGTTCAGGCTGCCGAAGAATCCGCCCAGCGGCTGGACAACGCCCTTGCTGCCGTCGGCCAGTTCGTACATGCACCCGATGTCGAGGTCGACGTTGACCACACCCAGGGTGTGCGCCTGCACCACGTCGGGCTTGAAGAGTTTGAACGGGTGCCGCAGCAGTCCGCCGCCCCGTTTCCCGCGTCCCTCGATGTCCGAAGTACGCATTCGCCAGGACAGGTTGACCCGGAGATTCCCGGTGGCCGCGCCCTGCTTGGTGAGCGAGACCGTCGGGTTGCGCTTGGTCAGCTCGATCGCGTTCGTCGATGAGTTGCCCGAATCGAATTGTGATGCCTTGTTTCGCCATAGATTGTCCCAGAAGGCCATCCCCGCTCCACCCCCACCAGTTGTCAGTACTGAACGTGAACAGCGGGACGGCCGGAAGGCTTCCGCCTCAGGCCGCCCCGCTCAGAGCGTTCCCGCTATCCCCTCCTGGTCACACCCAGGAGACGGACTCAGACTTGGACTGTTGTCTTGTCTTCCGTATCTCCGCCACCTTCTGCCGCAACTCGCTTGTTGCGGACCACGGATGACCAGAAGGAGGCGGCGATCAGCACGATGCCGACGAGGCCGGTGATGATCTCGTGGATCTCGTGCTCGATGGTGATGAGCAGGATCGCGGCGAGCGCGCCGATCGCGTAGTGCGCGCCGTGCTCCAGGTAGACGTAGTCGTCCAGCGTGCCCTGGCGGACGAGGTAGACGGTGAGCGACCTGACGTACATGGCGCCGATACCGAGGCCGAGCGCCATCCAGAAGATGTGGTTCGTGATGGCGAAGGCGCCGATGACTCCGTCGAAGGAGAAGGAGGCGTCCAGGACTTCGAGGTAGAGGAAGAGGAAGAACGCGGCCTTGCCGGCGAGTCCGACGGCCGAGACCTGCTTGCCTTCGGCCTTGGCCTTCTCCTCCTCCTCGTGTTCGCGCTCCTCTTCCTCTTCGAGTTTGTTCTCGAAGAAGCTGGAGAGCCCGTTGACGACGAGGTAGGTGACCAGACCGGCGACGCCGGAGAGCAGTACGGTGGCGGACTTGTCCTCGTACCCGGTGCTGGTGTGCGCGTTGGTGGCGAACGTCATGGCCGTGATGAGCAGGATGACCAGTGCGACGCAGACCGACAGCATGTCGACCTTGCCGAGCTTGGCCAGCGGACGCTCCAGCCAGGAGAGCCACTTGATGTCACGGTCTTCGAGGATGAAGTCCAGGAAGATCATCAACAGGAACATGCCACCGAACGCGGCGATCGCCGGGTGCGCGTCGGTGACCAGGGCCTCGTACTGTTCGGGCTTGTCCAGCGCCAACTGGACGGCCTCGATGGGGCCCACCTTGGCGCTGATGGCCACGATCGCGACGGGAAACACCAGCCGCATTCCGAACACGGCGATCAGGATGCCGATGGTGAGGAAGATCTTCTGCCAGAAGGCATTCATCTTCTTCAAGATCCCGGCATTGACAACGGCGTTGTCGAACGACAGCGAGATCTCAAGGATCGACAGGATCAGTACGATCCCGAACGCCTCCCACCCCCACTGCCAGGCCGCGAAGGCAAGGCCGGCCGCCGTGATGGCGAACGACCAGCCGAAGGTTTTCAGGATCACTGGCTACCCCATCTGGTGTTTAACGGGTTTTCCCCCGCGCAGAGCACTGCTTTACGAAACGTTGACCCCGAAGTCTAGAGCGATGCCGCGCAGCCCCGACGCGTACCCCTGTCCCACCGCCCTGAACTTCCATTCGCCGCTGTAGCGGTAGAGCTCGCCGAAGATCATCGCGGTCTCGGTGGAGGCGTCCTCCGTGAGGTCGTACCGGGCCAGCTCCTGGCCGTCCGCCTGGTTGACGACGCGGATGAACGCGTTGCTGACCTGTCCGAAGGTCTGGCCGCGGGCGTCGGCGTCATGGATCGACACCGGGAAGATGATCTTGTCGACATTCGCGGGCACGGCGGGGAGGTTGACCAGCAGGGACTCGTCGTCGCCGTCGCCCTCACCGGTCAGGTTGTCGCCGGTGTGCTCGACGGAGCCGTCGGGGCTGGTGAGGTTGTTGTAGAAGATGAACCACTCGTCGCCGAGCACGCGCCCCGACTGGCAGAGCAGTGCGCTGGCGTCGAGGTCGAACGGCGCTCCGGTGGTGGAGCGCGCGTCCCAGCCGAGACCGATCAACACCTGGGTGAGGTTCGGTGCGGCTTTGGAGAGGGAGACATTGCCCCCCTTGGCGAGTGTGACGCCCATGATGGTGAGTCCTCCCCAGAGGTGTGACGTGAAGCCGGGCACGGCGCGCCTGACGCCGTACTCGTGATGCGGGTGATGCGGGTGATACGGGTGATACGGGTGGTGCTGGTGCGGGTGCGGGTTTTGACCCGCACGGTGAGGCGCGTCCGGCGCCGCACTCGGATGTGCGGCGCCGGACGGACGGACCAGCGGCTCAGACGTTGACGCCGAAGTCCTGCGCGATGCCACGCAGGCCAGAGGCATACCCCTGTCCGATGGCGCGGAACTTCCACTCGGCGCCATTTCGGTAAAGCTCTCCGAAGACCATCGCGGTCTCGGTGGACGCGTCCTCCGTCAGGTCGTACCGCGCCAGCTCGTTGTTGTCCGCCTGGTTGACGACGCGGATGAACGCGTTGCGCACCTGGCCGAAGGACTGCTGGCGGCTCTCCGCCTCGTAGATCGAGACCGGGAACACGATCTTGTCGACGTCCGCGGGCACGCCTGCGAGGTTGACCTTGATCGCCTCGTCGTCGCCCTCGCCCTCACCGGTGGTGTTGTCGCCGGTGTGCTCGACGGAACCGTCGGGGCTCTTGAGGTTGTTGAAGAAGACGAAGTTTCCGTCGCCGGTGACCTTGCCCTCGGCGTTCGTCAGCAGGGCGCTGGCGTCGAGGTCGAAGTCGTTGCCGGTGGTCGTGCGGACGTCCCAGCCCAGACCCACGGTGACCGCGGTCAGGTTGGGCGCGGCCTTGGTCAGCGAGACGTTGCCGCCCTTGCTGAGGCTGACTCCCACGAGTCCTCCCTTGATGAGTTCCTCAGGGGCGGGCGGCCTCGGCGCCGGCCACTTCGGCGGCCGTCGCCGTGCGTCGCACGCCCCCTGGTGCAATTGGCATCGGATGAACGACTGGATCCTAGTGACCGGTTCCCGCCCCTTGTGCGGGTTTACAAGGGACAACCCCGCTCCCACAAGGGTTTTTGCGCGAGACGCCGTTCAGGGATGGCGAGTTGTCGTCACAGAGCGGCGAGGGCCTTGACGTACTCGTCAAGATCACGTGCGTCCGGCAGGGCGTTGACGACCGACCAGCGCACGATGCCCGTCCTGTCGATGACGAAGGTGCCGCGCAGCGCGCAGCCCTTGTCCTCGTCGAAGATCCCGTACGCCCGTGAGGTCTGCCCGTGCGGCCAGAAGTCGGAGAGCAGCGGGTACTCCAGGCCCTCCTGCTCGGCGAAGATCCGCAGGGTGTGGATGGAGTCGGTGGAGACGGCGAGCAGCTGGGTGTCGTCGTTGACGAAGGCGGGCAGCGCGTCACGGAGCGCGCCCAGCTCGCCGGTGCAGACGCCGGTGAAGGCGAAGGGGTAGAAGACCAGCACCACGTTCTTGCCGCCGTCGCCCCAGGCCTCGCCCCCGCCCTCACCCCGGGCCTCGGCCCCGCCGCCATCGTCGTGACCGGCCGGCCCGCTCCGGAAGTCCGCGAGCCGTACCGTCCGCCCGTGGTTGTCCTTGAGGGTGAAGTCCGGCGCCTCGCTCCCGACCGCGATGCCCGCCCGTCCCGTTCCCGTCATGTGCCCCGCTCCCCCTCGTCCGCTCCGGCCGCCCGCAGCACCACCCTACGCACGACGCAAGGGCCCCCGGCGGCGGGTGCCGACGGGGGCCGTCGTTACGTGCGAGGCTTGCGAGGCGTGTCCGCCAGGCTGCCGCTTCGGCTTGCGCGCTCGGATGCGGCGCCTGTTCTCAGCGCTTGGACTTCGCCGCCTTGGGCGTGACCAGCCGGCTGCCTGTCCAGTCCTTGCCGGCGTTGATGCTCTTGGTCTGCGCCAGGCCGGCGGTCTGGGCGGCCTCGTTGATGTCGCTGGGCTCGACGTAGTTGTCACGGCCTGTCTTGGGCGTCAGCAGCCAGACCGCTCCGCCCTCCTCGATGAGGCCGATGGCGTCCACCAGCGCGTCCGTCAGGTCGCCGTCGTCGTCGCGGAACCAGAGCACGACGGCGTCGGCCACGTCCTCGTAGTCCTCGTCGACGAGCTCCTGGCCGATGACGGCCTCGATGGACTCACGGAGCTCCTGCTCGACGTCGTCGTCGTAGCCGATCTCCTGGACCACCTGTCCGGGTTCGAACCCAAGCCTCGCGGCAACGTTGGTTCGTTCCTCCGCGTGGTCCGCGGTCGCGCTCACGGATTGCCTCCTGATCATGTTTTGGAAAATGCTTCAGCCACGCGCGTACGCGGGGCGCTGGCCGTAGTCCACACGGGCCGGGCGGATCGCGCAAGTACCCGACGGCCGAGACCGCCGAAACGGGTACGTTCCGGGCCGCTTCGTCGCATCTCCTGACACCCCGATAACACCGGCCGTGATGCCTGTGGAGAGTTTCCGTCCCGTTTGTCATTCTACGCGGCTTCGGTACGCCAATCGGGTCCGAACGGCCGAACGAAACGCATAGTCGCCTTGGGCGTAAGGTTGCGATTTGGCCCGTCCCGGAACACGGCTACCGGCCGGGTGGGCGATGTGATCGCGCGGAATTCGTGGCGGTGTGAGGGTTACCACTCGGTAGAGGTGACGTTTCCGTCGCCGCGGTACACGATGGATACGCCGTACGGCCCGCTCCCGTGCCTGTTCCCTGGCGGCAGAAGAGGCAAGATCCACCGAACAGCAGATGTACGCGGAACAGCAGATGCACCCGCAGGACCCCCAGGCGTGCCCAGCGTGATGAGGTGACCGGTCGGACGGCCGGCCAGGACGCGAGGCGCGACACGACCCGAACAGCGAAGGAACAGTGTGGCTTCCGGATCCGATCGCAACCCGATCATCATTGGCGGCCTTCCCAGCCAGGTCCCGGACTTTGATCCCGAGGAGACCCAGGAGTGGCTCGACTCGCTCGACGCCGCCGTCGACGAACGGGGGCGTGAGCGCGCCCGCTATCTGATGCTCCGCCTGATCGAGCGGGCGCGCGAGAAGCGCGTGGCCGTGCCCGAGATGCGCAGCACGGATTACGTCAACACGATCGCCACCAAGGACGAGCCGTTCTTCCCCGGCAACGAGGAGATCGAGCGGAAGGTCCTCAACGCGACCCGCTGGAACGCCGCGGTGATGGTTTCCCGCGCGCAGCGTCCCGGCATCGGTGTGGGTGGTCATATCGCGACGTTCGCGTCCTCGGCCTCGCTGTACGACGTGGGCTTCAACCACTTCTTCCGGGGCAAGGACGGCGGTGACGGCGGTGACCAGATCTTCTTCCAGGGGCACGCGTCGCCGGGCATCTACGCGCGCGCGTTCCTGCTGGACCGGCTGAGCGAGGCGCAGCTCGACGCGTTCCGCCAGGAGAAGTCGAAGGCCCCCAACGGGCTGTCCAGCTATCCGCATCCGCGGCTGATGCCGGACTTCTGGGAGTTCCCGACGGTCTCGATGGGGCTCGGTCCGCTGGGTGCGATCTATCAGGCGCGGATGAACCGTTACATGGAGGCGCGCGGTATCGCCGACACGTCGCGGTCGCATGTGTGGGCGTATCTGGGCGACGGCGAGATGGACGAGCCGGAGTCGCTGGGTCAGCTGTCGATCGCGGCGCGTGAGGGTCTGGACAATCTGACCTTTGTCGTCAACTGCAACCTTCAGCGGCTGGACGGCCCGGTGCGCGGCAACGGCAAGATCATCCAGGAGCTGGAGTCGCAGTTCCGGGGCGCCGGCTGGAATGTGATCAAGCTGGTCTGGGACCGTTCCTGGGACCCGCTGCTGGCGCAGGACCGTGACGGTGTGCTGGTGAACCGGCTGAACACGACGCCGGACGGGCAGTTCCAGACGTACGCGACGGAGACGGGCGCGTACATCCGTGAGCACTTCTTCGGTGACGACCAGCGGCTGCGCGCCATGGTCGAGGGGATGACCGACGAGCAGATCCTGCATCTGGGGCGTGGCGGGCACGACCACAAGAAGGTGTACGCGGCGTACGCGGCGGCCAAGGCGCACAAGGGCCAGCCGACGGTGATCCTCGCGCAGACGGTGAAGGGCTGGACGCTGGGTCCGAACTTCGAGGGCCGTAACGCGACGCATCAGATGAAGAAGCTGACGGTCGCGGATCTGAAGGGCTTCCGCGACCGGCTGCATCTGCCGATCACGGACAAGCAGCTGGAGGACGGCCAGCCGCCGTACTACCACCCGGGCAAGGACTCGGAAGAGATCCAGTACATGCACGACCGCCGCAAGAGCCTGGACGGCTATGTGCCGACCCGTGTGGTGCGGTCGAAGGCGCTGGAGCTGCCGGGTGACAAGGCGTACGCGGCGGCGAAGAAGGGCTCGGGTCATCAGTCGATCGCCACGACGATGGCGTTCGTGCGGGTGCTCAAGGACCTCATGCGGGACAAGGAGATCGGCAAGCGTTTCGTGCTGATCGCGCCGGACGAGTACCGCACGTTCGGTATGGACGCGTTCTTCCCGAGTGCGAAGATCTACAATCCGCTGGGTCAGCAGTACGAGTCGGTCGACCGTGAACTGCTGCTCGCCTACAAGGAGTCGCCGACCGGGCAGATGCTGCACGACGGCATCTCGGAGGCGGGCTGTACGGCGTCGCTGATCGCGGCGGGTTCGGCGTACGCGACGCACGGCGAGCCGTTGATCCCGGTGTACGTCTTCTACTCGATGTTCGGTTTCCAGCGCACCGGTGACCAGTTCTGGCAGATGGCCGACCAGTTGGCGCGTGGTTTCGTTCTGGGTGCGACCGCCGGCCGTACGACGCTGACCGGTGAGGGTCTTCAGCACGCGGACGGGCACTCGCAGCTGCTCGCCTCGACGAACCCGGGCTGTGTCTCCTACGACCCGGCGTTCGGCTACGAGATCGCGCACATCATGGAGGACGGGCTGCGCCGGATGTACGGGCAGCCGCACCCGGACGAGGACCCGAACGTCTTCTACTACCTGACGGTCTACAACGAGCCGATCCAGCACCCGGCCGAGCCGGAGAACGTCGACGTCGAGGGCATCCTCAAGGGCGTCTACCGCTTCAAGCAGGGCGAGCGGGGCTCGGTCCCGGCGCAGATCCTGGCGTCGGGTGTGGCCGTGCCGTGGGCGGTCGAGGCGCAGCGGATCCTCGCCGAGCAGTGGGACGTGCGGGCGGACGTCTGGTCGGCGACGTCGTGGAACGAGCTGCGCCGGGAGGCCGTGGAGGTGGAGCGGTACAACCTGCTGCACCCGGAGGAGGAGCAGCGCGTTCCGTACGTGACGCGCAAACTGTCCGGTGCCGAGGGCCCGTTCGTGGCGGTGTCGGACTGGATGCGCGCGGTGCCGGACCAGATCTCGCGCTGGGTGCCGGGGACGTACCAGTCGCTGGGCGCGGACGGTTTCGGCTTCGCGGACACGCGTGGCGCGGCCCGCCGGTTCTTCCACATCGACGCGGAGTCGATCGCCCTGGGCGTGCTCACGGAGCTGGCCAGGGAGGGCAAGGTGGACCGTTCGGTGCTGAAGCAGGCGGTGGACCGGTATCAGCTGCTGGACGTGGCGGCGGCGGACCCGGGCCCCGAGGGCGGCGACGCGTAGCACGAAGCGGCGGCCCGCGAGCAGTACACGGCCGGTGGCCGGTCCCGTCTTCACGGGGCCGGCCACCGCTGTTCCGGGCCGGTGGTGCGTACTCTTTCCGGCCATGAAGGAGATACCCGCGCGTGTCCGCTGGGAGCGGCGCACGCAGCGGCCGTTGTTGGCGGGCGCGTTGCTGTTCGGTGCCGCGTACGCCCTGCCCATCGTGGTGACCGACGCGCACGGCGGTCTCGTCCGTGCCTGCACGCTGGTCGAGTGGGTGGTGTGGGGCCTGTTCGCCGTGGACTACGCGGTGCGGCTCGTACTGGCGCGTGCCCGCTGGCAGTTCATACGCCGTCATCCGCTGGATCTGCTGGCGGTGCTGCTGCCGATGGTGGCGCCGCTGCGGCTGCTGCGGGTCGTGGCGACGCTGCTGCTGGTGGGGCAGCGGGCGAGGATCGCCAGCCAGATCAGGCTCACGACGTATGTGGTGGGGTCGGTCGCCGGGCTGATGATGTTCGGTTCGCTGGCCGTCCTGGAGGTCGAACGCGACGCGCCTGACGGGAACATCAAGACGCTGGGCGACGCGGTGTGGTGGTCGTTCACGACGATGACCACGGTCGGGTACGGGGATCTGTCGCCGACGACGGGGCTCGGCCGGCTGCTCGCGATCGGTCTGATGCTGAGCGGGATCGCGCTGCTGGGGTTGATCACGGCGAACATCGCGACGTGGTTCATCTCCCGCTTCGAGCAGGAGAGCGAGGGTGAGAAGCGCCAGACGGCGGCGATCGAGCTGCTGGCGGAGGAGGTCAGGGAGTTGCGCGCGGAAGTGGGCCGGCTGTCGGGTGCCGCCCTGCCCGGTCAGGCGCGGGAGAGCGACGGTACGACAGCCGGCCGCACACCGGTCTGATCGCGCGGTCCGTATCCGCGGTGGGTGCCGAAGTGGCCGGTCAGAGCAGCCACATGAGCGCCAGTACGGTGTCGACGATACCGAGCGTGAAAGCGATCACCGCCGGGACGTACGCGGTGCTCCACCGTCGTCCCATGCCGAGCCAGCCGAGCACGATGGCCAGCGGGCCGAGCACGATCGACAGGACGAAGAGTCCCGCGACGGCGAAGACCAGACCGACTATTCCGATGGTCACGCGGTCCGTCCCGTTCCGCGACCTCGTCCGGCCGCGTGAACGGGGGTGCTTGCGTGTCCGGGTGTTCCCGAAGCCCGTCATCATCACTCCCTGTGTCGGTGGATGTGGGCTGTCTGAAACGTCGGGTACCCCCGCTCAGCGTTCCCAGACCTTGAAGGCCCGTACGCGGTACGGGGAATGGGGTACCCAGGTGCCGTCGCCGGGGTACGTCTGGAACTCGCCGGTCTCCTCGCACTCGTCGGACTGGTAGGTGGTGACGGGCCGTCCGAGGCGGTTGACCAGCGACTGCGCGTCGGTGCCGGGCGGCAGGGGGACGCAGTTCTGGATCTCGGTGCGGAACAGTTCATGTGTCTGCCGGGCGCCCCGGAAATCCGGTTTCCCCCACAGACACAGCTCGCCCGGTCCGCACGCGTCGCGCGGAACAGCCGCGGCGGGGGCGGCGGGCCCGGTGGCAAGAGTGGCGGCCGTGAGCAGGGTGACGGAGATGGTCGTACGCATGGCGGTACGCGTGCTGGTACGCATGATGGTGGAACCCCCGTGTGGTGCTGATCAGTTGTCCGCACTCTCGCCCGGCGACCCGCCCCACGGGAAGAGGATCTTGCCCGACTCCACCCGAACAGGCGACGGCCCCGCCGGGATGTCAGGGCGGGGCCGTCGCGCGGAATCGCGCCGTGTTGACGCGAGCCGCGCCAAAGTCGGAGTCAGGGACCGGACCTCAGGGGTCCGACCTCAAGCGCCGGACGCCGGGGGTCAGATGTGGACGCCGCCCCCGGCCGCGTCCGCGTTGTCACCGCGCTTGGTCTTGGTGGCGACGAACGCCGCGACCACCGCGACCACGCCGGCGACCACGAAGGCCAGGCCCATGCCGGACACGAAGGTGTCCTGCATGACCCCGGTGATCTTGTCGAAGACGTCGGGTGTCATCCCGGGCGCCTCGGCCAGCTCGGCCGGGGCGACACCGATCTCGGCCGCCTGCTCCAGCTTCGGGTCCAGCGGCAGCTGGATGCCGGCGTCCGTCCAGTTGCCCGCGAGGTCGGAGCTGACCTTGGCGGACATGACGGCGCCGAGCACCGCCGTACCGAGCGCGCCGCCGACCTGCATCGCGGCCTGCTGGAGTCCCCCGGCGACGCCGGAGAGTTCCAGCGGCGCGTTGCCGACGATGACTTCGGTGGCGCCGACCATGACGGGCGCCAGGCCCATGCCGAGCAGCAGGAACCAGACCGACATCACGAACGTGCCCGAGCCGGCCGACAGGGTCGACATGCCGAACATGGCGGCGGCCGTGCAGACCATGCCGCCGACCAGCGGGACGCGCGGCCCGAACTTGGTGATCAGCATGCCCGCGACGGGTGAGGCGACGATCATCATGGCGGTCAGCGGCAGCAGGTGCAGGCCGCTGTCGACGGGGCTCATGCCGTGGACGCCCTGGAGGTAGAACGTCACGAAGAACAGGCCGCCCATGAAGGCGAACGCCATCAGCACCATGAGGATGGCGCCGGCGCTGAGCGGGACGGAGCGGAACATGCTCAGCGGTACGAGGGGTTCCTTGACCTTCGTCTCCCAGACGGCGAACAGGGCGAAGCACAGGACGGCGGCGCCGAGGAAGCCCCAGGTGCCGGCGGAGCTCCAGCCCCACGATTCGCCCGCCTTGATGATCGCCCAGATCAGGGAGAACATCGCGGCGGAGAGCAGCAGGATCCCGACGACGTCGAACGACTTGGGTGCCTTGGCGGCGCGGTGGTCCTTGAGGATCACCAGGCCGAGGATCAGGGCGACGACGCCGACGGGCACGTTGATGAAGAACACCGACTGCCAGCTGACGTGTTCGACGAGCAGACCGCCGACGATGGGGCCGCCCGCGGTGGAGGCGCCGATGACCATGCCCCAGATGCCGATGGCCATGTTCAGCTTCTCGGCGGGGAAGGTGGCGCGCAGCAGGCCGAGGGCCGCGGGCATGAGGAGGGCGCCGAAGACGCCCTGGAGCACGCGGAAGGCGACGACGAACGCGACGCTGTCGGAGAAGCCGATGATGGCGGAGGCGGCGGCGAAGCCCGCGATGCCGATCAGGAAGGTCTGGCGGTGGCCGAAGCGGTCACCGAGCTTGCCGGCGGTGATGAGCGCCACGGCGAGCGCCAGGAGGTAGCCGTTGGTTATCCACTGGACCTGGGCGAAGGTCGCACCGAGGTCTTCCTTGATCACCGGGTTGGCGATCGCGACGATCGTGCCGTCGAGGGCGACCATCATCACGCCGATGGCGACGGAGAAGAGGGTCAGCCAGGGGTGGCCGCGCAGGCCCTTGGCGGCTCCCGGATCCGCGTCCCGCGGGTCTCTCGGCGCCGATTTGACGGTGGTCTGACTAGTCATGTCCCGAGGCTAATGACAGCGTCTGCCAGTTGACAAACCATTTCACCTGTCTGTAACTGTCATGTGGCTCACATCTCATTTCGGGTGGACATGAGCGGCCGAAGTGGACCGGACATGACGAGAAGGAGGACCGGCGAGTGGTGGACGGGCAGCGGCCGGTACGGCATCCGGCCGGACTGCGGGAGCTGAAGAAGCAGCGTACGCACGACGCCTTGTTGCGGGTGGCTCTCGATCTGTTCACGACGCGGGGGTACGAGGAGACGACCGTCGACGAGATCGCCGAGGCGGTCGACGTCTCCCAGCGCACGTTCTTCCGCTACTTCGCCAGCAAGGAGGCGGCGGCGTTCACCATCCAGGACATGGTGGAGACGCACTTCCTGGCGGAGCTGCGTCAACGCCCGTCCCGGGAGACCCCGTTCGAGGCCATGCGTCACGCGGTGCTGGCCTCCTGGAGCCGTATCAACGAGGCGATCGAGGCGCTGATCCCGGTCGAACTGCATCTGCGCAGCTACCGGATGATCGAGTCCACCCCCGCGCTGCTGGCCGCGCATCTGCGGCGGGCCACCGAACTGGAGGAGCAGGCCGCGCTGGTGATCGCCGAGCGCGAGGGGCTGGACGTGGCGACGGATCCGCGTCCGCGGGTGGCCGTCGCGGCGTTCTCCGGGGTGATGCGGGTGACGGGACGGCTGTGGGGGCAGGGGCGGGAGACCGGTCTGGACGGGCTGCTGGAGTTGACGGAGTCGTATCTGGACCAGCTCGTGCCCACGCTCGCGGGTGACTGGAGCGCCCGCGACGAGCCGCCGGCACCCGGTCCCCGGCGCGCGATTCGACCCGTAATAAGGAGGACGGACGCCGGCGGGTGATCCGACTCACGCGGTTGCCGGGCAGCGTCGTGGGTCTCTTAGGGTGTCCGGCAGTGACTTCCTTCGACTCCTCCCCGTCCCTCACCGCGTGGCGCACCCTGCTGGCTCTCGCCGTGGTCTTCGTGATGCTGGCGAGCGGCGGCTGGACCGCGCTCCAGCGCCACGGCGAACAGGGCACGGTGCGCGAACGGGCGCTCACGGCCTGGGAGAAGGGTCGTATCGGCGGCCTGCGCCTGCCGGACCCCGGAGCGTCGCCCCGCCGGCTGGCCGCGTTCTTCGCCTCGCTCACCGCCGCGCAGCGGATCCGGCTCGCCGACCGCCACCCCCTGGTGGTGGGCAATCTGAACGGCGCGCCCCTGACGCTCCGTTACCGCGCCAACCGGCTGGCGGTGCTCCAGGCGCGGGACGCCGAGCGCGCCCGCGCGCGCGACGGCAGACTCTCCGCCGAGGGCCGTCAGCAGGCGGCCGGGCGGATGCACCGCCTCCAGTCGATGGCGGGCGCCGGACGCGACATCCTCGCCTTCGACCCGACCGGCGACGGCCGCGCCGCCGAGGTCTTCGGCGACCTCGGCAGCGCCCGGCGGGTGTCGGTGGTCGTCCCGGGCGTGGACACCAACCTGCTGACGTTCGAGCGGACCGCGCGTCCCTTCACCGCGCCCGTCGGCATGGCCAGGTCGCTGTACGACGCGGAGCGCGCCGCCTCGCCCCGTACCCGTACCGCCGTCATCGCGTGGGCCGACTACACCGCGCCCTCGGGTATCGGCGTGGACGCGGCGATCGGCAGACGGGCGTCGGAGGGCGCCGTACGGCTCAACGCGCTCACCTCGGCGCTGCCCGGCGGCTCACGGGTCTCGCTGATCTGCCACAGCTACGGCTCCGTGGTGTGCGGTGTCGCCGCCCGCCGGCTGCCTGCCCGGGTCACGGACGTGGCGGTCGCGGGCAGCCCCGGCATGCGGGTCGGCTCGGCCGGGGCGCTGGGCACCCACGCCCGGGTCTGGGCGATGCGCGACCAGGACGACTGGATCCGGGCCGTGCCCTATCTGGAGCTCGGCGGACTGGGCCACGGCGCCGACCCGGTGACGAAGGACTTCGGCGCGCGGGTGCTGTCCGCACGGGGCGCGGTCGGTCACGGCGGCTATTTCGAGCCGGGCACGGAGAGCCTGGAGAACTTCGCGGACATCGGGGTCGGTTCGTACCGGAACACCAGTTGTGCGGACGCCTCGGCCGCCTGCCGGAGCGGAATCTCCGGCGACGAAGTGATCTGACGCGCGTAGAACTTGGCGGACGGAGGTGGCGACGTGCGGGCATTCGCCGCCTACGATGAGGCACATGGGTGATGTGCTGGCCGGAATTCATGCCACCTGGGAGTTCGAAAGCGACTCCGTGCTCATCCGCTTCGAACGGGGGATACGCACGCCAAAGCTCTTCCAGGCACTGCGCGAGAGGCGCATACCGTACGAGGCGCTGGCGGCGGTGACGCTCTCCCCGGGCAAGCGCGGGACGGTGGTCCTGCACGCCGTACCCCGGCCGGGCGCCGACCCGCTGATGGACGCGGCGGCCGGTCAGCTCAAGGAGTCCGGTGATCCGTACCGGCTGGTGCTGCCCGCGGAGCGCGAGATCCTCGCCGAGTACTACGCCGACGAGCTGCGCACCGCCGTCGCCCAGGCCGCGCCGCCGGACGAGAAGGAGCCGGCCGACCGCTTCCTGGTGACCGCTCCCCCGGCGCCCCTGCACTTCAAGGCGTACGACGGCAAGGCCACCTTCGACGGGTCGAAGGTGGCCTTCCGCTGGTTCTGGACGGGCGCGTCGTCGGCGAAGTGGAAAGCGGGCGACCAGACCTTCACCGTCCAGGAACTGAGCGGCGTCGAGTGGCGCTCCCCCGACGTCTTCGACGGCTACCTGCGGCTGCTGCGCCGGGGCGAGGGCCAGCAGCCCACCCAGGCCGACCACGACCCGGCGGCCGTGGTGTTCGGCCTCGGCTACGGGCCGGTCCACGAGTCGCTGCCGTTCGCGGCGGCGGTCCTGGCGGCCCTGCGCACCTCGGGCGCCGCCCCCGCCGTGACGCCGGGGGACGTCCCGGTGCCGGTCCTGGCCGCGGCCCGGCCCGACCCCGCCGACATCGCCGAGCGGATCCGGCACCTCGGCGAGCTGCACGACATGGGGCTGGTCACGGACGAGGAGTTCAGCGCCAAGAAGGCACAGCTGCTCGCCGAGCTGTGAACAGGCCGACCCCCTACCGGGGTATGAGCCCGGGTCTGGCTCCTGGGTATGACGCCGTCCCGCACCCACGCTGCATACGCTGAACCAGCCATGAGTACCGAAGAACCACCTCCCCGCGCCACCCGTGCCCGCGACTCGCTGCGCTCGCTCGTCGGCGCCCTGAGCACCCCGGCGGTGTCCACCGAACCGCTGCTGGCGCACGCCGCGAAACGCTGGCAGCGCCTGATCCCGTACGTCATCGCCCTCGGCTTCGCCGCCGCGCTGCTGCCCACCACCACGACCGTCCTCGTCCAGGACTACGGGCTGGCCGGCGGCTGGGCGGGAGCGCTCGCCACCGCGCAGGCCGCGCCGCTGCTGCTCGCCGTGACCCGGCCGCTCCAGGCGTGGTGGATCATCTTCACCGGCGACATCGTCGGCGCGGTACTGCTGCTGACCTCCGCCGACGGCCTGGACGGCCGGTCCTGGCCGTGGACACCGATGATCGTCGTCGGCTACCTCCTGCTGACGGTGTGCCTGGGGCTGCGCGAATCGCGCCGTACGCTCCTCGCCGTCTGGCTCGCGACGGGCACGGCGGGGCTGGTCTTCGAACTGATCTCCCAGGAGCGCAGCGACGGCGTCAACCTCCTGCTGTTCGTCCTCACCGGCGTCGTCCTGCTCGTCACGGCCGCCCTGCGCGAGCGCGGTGACGCCCAGCGCCGGCTGGTGGAGCAGGAGACCATCAGCGAGGTCGAACGCGCGCAGCGCACCCTGCTGGAGGAACGGGCCCGTATCGCCCGCGAGTTGCACGACGTGGTCGCCCACCACATGTCCGTGATCACGGTGCAGGCCGACTCGGCGCCGTACCGGATCGAGGGGCTGCCCGAGGCGGCGCACGAGGAGTTCTCCACGATCGCCGCCGCCGCGCGGGAGTCGCTGACCGAGATGCGGCGGCTGCTGGCGGTGCTGCGCAGCGACGGCTCGGCGAGCGAGCGGACACCGCAGCCGGGGCTGAGCCGGGTCCAGCAACTCGTCGAGGCGACCGTACGGGCCGGGGTCCCGGCGGAGCTGACCCTCGCCGCGGATCTCGGCCCCGTCCCGCCGTCCGTCGACCTCTCCGCGTACCGCATCGTCCAGGAGGCCCTGTCCAACGTCGTACGGCACGCGCCCGAGGCACCGACCCGCGTCTCGGTGACCGGCGACGCCCACTGGCTGACCGTCCTGATCGTCAACGGGCCCGCCGCGGCCCGCACTTCACCGCTGGAGTCCTCCGGCACCGGCCACGGGCTGGTCGGTATGCGCGAACGCGTACGGCTGACCGGTGGCACGCTGGACACCGGGCCGCTGCCGGACGGCGGCTTCCGGGTCGCCGCGCGACTGCCACTGGCGGCTCCCCTCCCCGACCCGAACGCGAAGGACCCGTCTTGACCATCCGCGTGATCATCGTCGACGACCAGGCCATGGTGCGGGCGGGGTTCGCCGCGCTGCTGTCGGCGCAGCCCGACATCGACGTGGTCGGCGAGGCGCCGGACGGCCGCCAGGGCGTCGAGGTCAGCCGTAGCACCCACCCCGACGTGGTCCTGATGGACGTCCGGATGCCGGAGATGGACGGCCTGGCGGCGGCGCGGGCACTGCTGGACCCGCCGGTGGGGGTGGTGCACCGGCCGAAGGTACTGATGCTGACGACGTTCGACGTGGACGACTACGTGTACGAGGCGCTGCGCGCGGGCGCCTCCGGGTTCCTCCTCAAGGACGCGCCGCCGGCGGACCTGATCTCGGCGGTCCGCGTGGTCGCGGCGGGCGAGGCGCTGCTGGCGCCGTCCGTGACCCGCCGCCTGATCGCGGACTTCGCCCAGCAGCGGCCGGCCCCGCGCAAGGACCGCTCGCTGCGGCTGAAGGGGCTGACGCCGCGCGAGACGGAGGTCCTGGAACTGATCGCGCGGGGCCTGTCGAACCAGGAGATCGCGGACCACCTGGTCCTGGCGGAACAGACGGTGAAGACGCATCTGGGCCGGGTGCTGGCGAAGCTGGGGCTGCGGGACAGGGCGCAGGCGGTGATCTTCGCGTACGAGTCGGGGCTGGTGGCGCCTGGGGGTTGAGCGGGCGGTGCTCGGTTGCCGGGGTCCGCGCCTGCGGGCCGGGTGGGTTGCGGGTTCGTTGACCGGTGCCGCCCGGTGGTCGGTTTCGTCCTCAAGCGCCGGACGGGCTGGGTGGGTTGCGGCCGGTGTCCGGGTGCCGCTCCGGGGTCATGGCCGGACGGCGTGACTTACGCCGCGTGAACCGCTCGTTGGACCCGACGACCCAACTTGTCCACGCGGCACAAGTCAGCCTGAGTGTCCGACCACGCCCCCTGCGCGTCCCCCTCCCAACCCGCGGAGGGTGTCAGGGAACCCGGTAGTCCACCACCGGACAGGCCGGGCCACCCGGCAAGACGGGGTGTCATGGCCGCACGGTCCGGCCCCACCCCACCCACCCGGGGTTTGTGGGGACGTCGTGGCGGTGTGAGGGGGGCGGGGTCGCAGGAGGGGGTGTCCGGACACTCAGGCTGACTTGTGTCGCGTGAACGACCCGGGTCGTCGGGTCCAACGAGGTTGCACGCGGCGTAAGTCACGCCGTCCGGACACCCCCCTCCGAAGACCCCGCACCCCGCCCCCGACAACGAACCCGCAACCCACCCAGCGCGCCGCAGGCGAACCCCGCAACGAACCCGCAACCCCCGCCGGAGGCCACCCCCGCAACGAACCCGCAACCGCGCCGGAGGCGACCCCGCACCCCGTGCGCCCCCGCCGCTCCCATGACCCGTGACTGCGCGACTGCGAACAGCCCGCTCCCTTCCTAGTCTCGACCGATGGGCCGAGGCACCAGCCCGGACCCCACAGCCGCGCCGACCTCGGGGAGGGGCACGTGCTCAGTACTGAACACCATGCGGACGTCGTCATCATTGGCGCCGGAATCGCCGGCCTGTCGGCCGCTCACCAGCTGACCCGTGCCGGCGTAACAGTCACCGTCCTGGAAGCCGCCCCTTACATCGGCGGCCGGATGGCCACCGAACACCTCGACGGCTTCCGGCTCGACCGCATCGGCCAGATGCTCAACACCTCGTACCCGGAACTGCTGCGCAACCCCGCCCTGTCGGACGCCGCGCTCCGGATGTTCTCGCCGGGGGTTCTCGTCCACAGCGAGGGACGCCACCACCGCGCGGGCGTCACCGTCGTCGCAGGGAGCGCGCGGGGCGCACTCACCGCCGCACGCGCCCTGGCAAGCGCCCCGCGCGCCCGGACCCCGCGTACCCGGTCCCCGCACGCCAGGACCGGCCCCAGGGCCGCCCGGCTGGGCTCCCGCCCCCCGCTGGGCAACGCGCTCGACCAGGCCCGGCTGCACGCGGCGTTCGGCCGCCTCGCGACCACGCCGGTGAACCGGCTGCTGGCCCGCCCCGAGCGCCCCGCCCTCGCCGCGCTGTCCGCGCGCGGACTGCCCGCGCGGACGGTCGACGGCTTCGTACGCCCCCTCCTGTCCGCCCTGCTCTGCGACCCGGACCTCACCACGTCCAGCCGGTGCGCCGATCTGGCCCTGCGCAGCTTCGCCCGGGGCCGGCTGTGTGTCCCCGAGGGCGGCGCCACCGCCCTGCCGGAGCTGCTGGCGGCCACGCTGCCGCCCGGCACGGTGCGGACGGGCGTGTGTGTGACGGACGCGTCGATCAGCTCCGTCGGTACGAAGGAGCACGGCGAGATCACCTGCCGCTCCCTGCTCGTGGCGACCGGCGCCCGCGCCGCGGCCGAGCTGCTGCCGGGTCTGCGGGTGCCGGACTTCCACCCCGTGACGGTCCTTCACCACACCGCCCCCACGGCCCCGTTGACCGAACCGGCGCTGCTCCTGGACGGCGACCGGCGCGGCGGCCCCGTCGCCCACACGACGGTGATGAGCGCGGTGGACCCGTCGCGCGCCCCGGCCGGCCGGCCGCTGATCTCCTCGACGGTGCTCGGGCTCCGTACGCCGCCCCCCGAGGCGGAACTCGACGGCGCGGTCCGCGCGCATCTCGACACGCTGTACGGCACGTCGACCGCCGACTGGGAGCTGCTGGCCGTCCAGCACGACCCCGAGGCGGTCCCCGCCATGCCGGCGCCGCACGATCTGCGCCGTCAGGTGCGGCTGTTGTCGGGCCTGTACGTGTGCGGGGACCACCGTGACACCAGCACCGTCCAGGGCGCGCTCTCGTCGGGCCGCAGGGCCGCGTACGCGATCCTGGACGACTTGGGCGTACGACCGGACCACGGGACCCTCCAGCTCCCGACAGCGGCGTAGGAGCCCGCACAGCGGCCCGGACGGCGGCACTCAGCCGAACGCCGCGATCCGGTCCCGGTAGTTGCGCACCGCCGCGGCCTCCCGGTACGGCTCCAGCCGCCGTTCGAAGTCCCGTACGTAGTCCACGGCGCGCGCCGACCGGATCTCCGTCGCCTGCTGCGCGGCCTCCGCTCCCAGCGCGCACGCCTGGTCCAGTTCGCCGAGCCCGAGGCGGGCGGAGGCGAGCACCACGCGGCAGAAGAGCCGGCTGCGCGCGAACGCCGGTGACCGCAACTGGAGCGAGCGCTCGGCGTGCTGGACGGCGGCGCGGTACTGCTGGAGGTCCCGGTAGCTGTGCCCGAACTCGTCGGCGAGCTGCCCTTCGTCGAAGGTGCGCGCCCAGTGCGGCACCTCGTCGCCGGGCCGCGCCGACTCCAGGGCGCGCTCGGCCCGCGCGAGCGAGGTGGTGCAGGCCCGCGCCTCGCCGAGCACGCCGTGTCCGCGCGCCTCGACGGAGTGCAGCAGCGCCTGCACCACGGGCGGCGCGGCGGACCCGACGCCCTGCTGGGCGACGCGGGCGAGCTGGACCGCCTCCCGGCCGTGGCCGAGGTAGACGGCCTGGCGGCTCATGGTGATCAGGACGAAGGAGCCGTACGCCCGGTCGCCGGCCGCCTGGGAGAGCCGCAGCGCCTGGACGAAGTAGCGCTGGGCGAGCCCATGCGCGGCGATGTCGTACGAGGTCCAGCCGGCCAGTCTGGTCAGGTCGGCCGCGGCGGCGAACAGCCGCCGTCCGGTGGTCTCGCCGTACACGCCGCGCAGCATCGGCTCGCACTCGTGCTCCAGGTACCTGACGAGTGCCTGGCGCGCGTGCCCGCCGCCGTAGGCCTGGTCGAGGGTGCGGAACAGCTCGCTGACGGAGCGCAGGGCCGCGACGTCGCCGCCACCGACCCGCTGACCGGCGACCCGGTCCGTCTGGCGGGCCGGGGGAACACCGGCGGGCAGGGCCTGCCGGGGCACGGTCCCGCGGCCCTGGGCGGGCACGCGGACGCCGACCGGCCCTACGGAGCCGCCACCGCCTCCGTAGGAGGACGTACCCGAGGCGCCGGAAGCGCCTGAGGCACCCGCCGCACGGGACGCGCCCGGCGGGGCCGGCGCGGACGCCGCCGACGACCCGTCGTGCCCGACCCGCTCGTCGGCACGGCCGATGAGCCAGTCCCGGCTCGGCACCACCAGCCCCGCCGGGGTGAACGCGATCTTGCGCAGCTCCGCGTGGCTCCCCGAGTCCTTGCGCCAGAGTCCGCCGACGATGTCGACGGCTTCCTCGGGGGTCGACGCGAACTCCAGCCCGGCATACACGGGCGCGCAGGCGTCCAGCCCCAGATCCTGTGCGGAGAGCCGGCGGCCGAGCCGGCGTGTGAAGACCTCGGCGATCAGTGCGGGTGTGGTGCCGCGTGGCTGCTGGCCGCGTAACCAGCGCGTGACGGACGTCTTGTCGTACCGCAGATCGAGGCCGTGTTCGAGCCCGAGCTGGTCCACCCGACGGGCGAGACCTGCGTTGGAGAAACCGGCTTCTGCGATGAGCGCGGCGAGCTGGCGGTTGGGGATGCGCTGCGGAGGTCGTTCCGACATCAGCTGTACGGTCTCCTGCCTTCCGGGCCCCGGGAGCAGCCCTCATGGAACGGCGCGAATTTAGCGGTCGAAGCTGCCCACACCGTCACGTTCGTCTCACATTCATCCGATCGTGTGAGGATTGCGGCCTTGGCTGACGTGCCGCTTCCACCGGCCCCGTACCGCCGTGAGCGCCCTCCGGGCCTGCCGGACCGCTCCGTGGGACACGGCCGTACAGTGGCTGGGGCGCGATATGTGCACGTGCCCGGTTGTCGCGGGGACATCCCCCGGATCCCGGGCGCAGAGCGAGGGAGGCAATGCCCGTGAGTGAGCTGCGGTTCGTCCATCTGGGCTTCGGCGGCGACGCCGTGGAGTACCGGGAGGCATGGCAGAAGCAGCGCGAGGTCCACGCGGCCCGCTTCGCGGACGAGATCCCCGACACCTGCCTGCTGCTCGAACATCTGCCCGTCTACACGGCGGGGCGGCGTACGGAGGACAGTGAGCGCCCCCTGGACGGGACTCCTGTCGTCGACGTCGACCGCGGCGGCAAGATCACCTGGCACGGCCCTGGTCAGCTCGTCGGCTATCCGATCCTGAAGCTGCCGCGCCCCGTGGACGTGGTGGCCCACGTACGCCGTCTTGAGGAGGCGCTGATCCGTACGGCGACCGACTTCGGGGTACGGACGACGCGGGTGGAGGGCCGCAGCGGCGTATGGGTGCTCGGCGATCCGGTGGAGGAACGGCCGGCCCTGGGCGGTCTGTCGCTGGACTTCGACCCCCGGGTGAACGACACGGAGTTCGATCCCCGGCTGAACGGCCCCGAGTACGCGCCGTCCAACGCGGGCCAGCGCCGCGAGGACCGCAAGCTCGCCCAGATCGGCATCCGCGTCGCCAAGGGCGTGACGATGCACGGCTTCTCGATGAACGTGAACCCGGACAACACCTGGTTCGACAAGATCGTGCCGTGCGGGATCCGGGACGCGGGCGTGACGTCGCTCTCGTACGAACTGGGCCACGACCTCACCGTCGCCGAGGTGCTTCCGGTGGTGGAGCACCATCTGCGGAACGTACTGGAGCAGGCGGAGCCGAAACCCCGCGCCGTCAAGGCCGAGGCGGGCACGGAGGCCGTCGCGCCGGCGAGCGCCTGACCCCCGGCGGCGAGGGGAATGCCCCTGGCCGCCCGCCGGTTGTCCCTACGCCATGCGACGCCATGGCCACTCACTACCAAGCAATCAACGGGCGTACTCTGGTCTTCGCCGAAGATTCGAATGCCGCGCCAGCAGAGAGAGGTGCCGGACGTGTCCGCTGTCGCACCCGACGGACGCAAGATGCTGCGCCTGGAGGTCCGGAACAGCCAGACCCCCATCGAGCGCAAGCCCGAGTGGATCAAGACCCGGGCGAAGATGGGGCCCGAGTACACCGCGATGCAGAAGCTCGTGAAGAGCGAGGGTCTGCACACCGTGTGCCAGGAGGCCGGTTGTCCCAACATCTACGAGTGCTGGGAGGACCGCGAGGCGACCTTCCTCATCGGCGGCGACCAGTGCACGCGGCGTTGCGACTTCTGCCAGATCGACACGGGCAAGCCGCAGGCGCTGGACCGTGACGAGCCGCGCCGGGTCGGCGAGTCCGTCGTCACGATGGACCTGAACTACGCCACGATCACCGGCGTCGCCCGCGACGACCTGGAGGACGGCGGCGCGTGGCTGTACGCGGAGACGGTGCGCCAGATCCACGCGCAGACCGCGGCCCGCGAGGCGGGCCGTACGAAGGTCGAACTCCTCATCCCCGACTTCAACGCCGAGCCCGAGCAGCTGGCCGAGGTCTTCTCCTCGCGCCCGCAGGTGCTCGCGCACAACGTCGAGACGGTGCCGCGCATCTTCAAGAGGATCCGCCCCGGCTTCCGGTACGAGCGCTCCCTCGACGTCATCACGCGGGCCCGCGAGGCCGGCCTGATCACCAAGTCCAACCTGATCCTGGGCATGGGCGAGACCCGTGAAGAGGTCAGCGAGGCGCTGCGCGACCTGCACGACGCGGGCTGCGAACTGATCACGATCACGCAGTATCTGCGGCCGTCCGCGCGCCATCACCCCGTCGAACGCTGGGTGAAGCCGCACGAGTTCGTTGAGCTGAAGGACGAGGCCGAGGCGATCGGCTACTCCGGCGTGATGTCGGGACCGCTGGTCCGGTCCTCGTACCGCGCGGGGCGGCTGTTCCAGCAGGCGATGGAGCGCCGGAGCGCGGAGTCTGTCCGCCAGGCGGTGTGAATCCGCCGGCTTGTGCCCGCTCGTTGCGCGCGCCCACCGTGTGAATCCGAGCACAAGAGACTACTTAACAGTAACGGCCGCACCGCCGCGGCCCGTACGCTCCCGCTGGCAGGGGTCGCGTACGGGCCGCGGCGCCGTTCGGGGGTACGGCTTCGGGCATTCACGACCGTTTGACCGTTTGGTCACGCACTGGTAACACCGGAGAGTGACCCTCGTAAGTACGCACAGCCCCCGCTCCGCCCCGCCTTCACCACCCTCCGCACCCTCCGCACCCTCCGCACCCTCCCCAACCGAAACTCGTCCCTAGGGGGAACAGCCACCATGCAGGCCGCGCCGGTACGACCCATCACCGAGGTGATGGCGGCAGCCACCCGCCCCGCCACCCTGCCCTCCGTCTCCCACGCGCTGCGCGCCATGGAGTCGCTTCTCCTCAGCAGCGGCCAGCGCAGGGCCCGCAGGAACGCCTGGACAGCCGTCCTGGAAGACCGCCGCAGGGCACAGGACCGGGTCGAGGCGCAGCACGTACTGGAGGCCGTGTCGGGCCGTCCTTCCTGAGCCACGTAAACTTCCGTTCATGGCGAGGAAGGAAAACGCAGACACTGCGGCGGAAACTGGGCGACTGAAGCAGATCGCCCTCACCTACAAGATGACCCGACGGGTCGACAAGAGGGTCGGTCTCGTCGTCGCGGGCGTGGGAATCGTCACCTTCGGCGTCTTCCTCGCGATCGGCTTCCTGGTCGGTCACCCCATTTATCTGGGCATCCTGGGCTTCATTCTGGCCTTCCTCGCGATGGCGATCGTCTTCGGACGCCGCGCCGAGCGCGCTGCCTTCGGGCAGATGGAGGGCCAGCCGGGGGCGGCGGCGGCCGTGCTGGAGAACGTGGGCCGGGGCTGGTCCACGACCCCCGCGGTCGCGATGAACCGCAGCCAGGACGTGATCCACCGGGCGGTCGGCAAGGCCGGCATCGTGCTGGTGGCCGAGGGCAACCCGAACCGGCTGAAGAGCCTGCTGGCGGCCGAGAAGAAGAAGATGGCGCGCATCGTCCTCGATGTGCCGGTGCACGACATCATCGTCGGCGACGGCGAGGGTCAGGTGCCGCTGAAGAAGGTCCGTACGACGATGCTGAAGCTGCCTCGGGTGCTCTCCGGCCCGCAGGTGACCGCGGCGAACGACCGGTTGCGGGCGATGGGCGACCTGATGAGCAACATGCCGCTGCCGAAGGGCCCGATGCCGAAGGGCATGCGGATGCCGCGGGGCGGAAAGATGCGCTGACCGGCGGGAACACGCCGGGACACACGTAGAGGGCGGTGGGAGGAACGCGAGTTCCTCCCACCGCCCTCTCTCACTGTCCGCCGTGACTGCCGGGGCCCCGGGCCAGACCCCGGGCTAGATCCTCACCTGTACGGCACGGGCGAGCCGGTCGTGCAGCCCGCGCCCGTCGCGGTCCCAGACGAGGGCGGGTACGGCGAGGCACAGCAGCGCGCTGCGGACCACGGCCCACCCGAAACCGAGCCGGTCGCGGCTCTCGGAGACGACCCGCAGCCCGAAGACGCGCTTGCCGGGGGTGAAGCCGACGGTCCCGACGGTGACGATGTTCAGTACGAGGAGAACGCCGAGCGCGTAGTTGGCGGCACTCTGCGCGTCGCGGGCGAAGAGCCCGTACGCGATGAGCATGCACAGCGCCCAGTCGAGGAAGAGCGCACCGAAGCGCCGCCCGACGGGGGCGGCGGAACCGGGCCCTTCCTTCGGCAGCCCGAGGCGCTCGCCCCGGTACCCGAAGTCCGTGCCCATCTCCTCGGCCGCCGCGCGCGGTCCGGAGAGCCACGATCCGATTGCTTCCCTGTTGTCCACCCGACCACGGTACTGCGCGCGTATCCGTACCCGAGCCGCTGGGGGTCCCCTCTCCGGGGGCCGTTTCAAGCCGTGCTGGCCGGTCTGTGGAACGGCCCACACCCAGCTCGGTTAACTTCGGCGAAACAAATGGGTCATGCTTGAGAAATCCCGCATACCTATGGTCGGGTCCTGCGTGTGCCACCGCACTGGCCGCACGACCAGTAGCGATAAACCCCCGCCCCTCCCTGGGGACGGGAGGAGGAGGAGCTGGATGTTCCAGAACGCCGACGACGCCAAGAAGTTCATCGCGGACGAGGACGTGAAGTTCGTAGACGTCCGATTCTGCGACCTGCCTGGCGTGATGCAGCACTTCACGATCCCGGCGAAGGCGTTCAACCCGGATGACGAGCTGGCTTTCGACGGCTCCTCGATCCGCGGCTTCCAGGCGATCCACGAGTCGGACATGGCGCTGCGCGCCGACCTGTCGACCGCTCGGGTGGACCCGTTCCGTCGCGACAAGACGGTGAACATCAACTTCTTCATCCACGACCCGATCACGGGTGAGCAGTACAGCCGCGACCCGCGCAACATCGCCAAGAAGGCCGAGGCGTACCTCGCCTCCACCGGCATCGCGGACACCGCGTACTTCGGCCCCGAGGCCGAGTTCTACGTCTTCGACAGCGTGCGCTTCAACACGACGTCGAACGAGAGCTTCTACCACATCGACTCCGAGGCCGGCGCCTGGAACACGGGCTCCACCGAGGACAACCGCGGCTACAAGGTCCGCTACAAGGGCGGCTACTTCCCGGCCCCGCCGGTCGACCACTTCGCCGACCTGCGCGCCGAGATCTCCCTGGAGCTGGACGCCGCCGGCCTCCAGGTCGAGCGCCAGCACCACGAGGTCGGCACCGCCGGCCAGGCGGAGATCAACTACAAGTTCAACACGCTGCTCGCCGCGGCCGACGACCTGATGCTCTTCAAGTACATCGTGAAGAACGTCGCCTGGCGCAACAACAAGACCGCGACCTTCATGCCCAAGCCGATCTTCGGCGACAACGGCTCCGGCATGCACGTCCACCAGTCCCTGTGGGCCGGCGGCGACCCGCTGTTCTACGACGAGCAGGGCTACGCGGGCCTGTCGGACACCGCCCGCTACTACATCGGCGGCATCCTGCGCCACGCGCCGTCGCTGCTGGCGTTCACGAACCCGACGGTGAACTCGTACCACCGCCTGGTCCCCGGCTTCGAGGCCCCGGTCAACCTGGTCTACTCGCAGCGCAACCGCTCGGCCGCGATGCGCATCCCGATCACGGGTTCCAACCCGAAGGCCAAGCGCGTCGAATTCCGCGCCCCGGACCCGTCATCCAACCCGTACCTGGCCTTCTCGGCCCTGCTCCTCGCGGGCCTCGACGGCATCAAGAACAAGATCGAGCCGGCGGAGCCGATCGACAAGGACCTCTACGAGTTGGCCCCGGAGGAGCACGCGGGCGTGGCCCAGGTCCCGACCTCCCTCCCGGCGGTCCTCGAGGCCCTGGAGGCCGACAACGAGTACCTCCAGGCGGGCGGCGTGTTCACGTCGGACCTGATCGAGACGTGGATCGACTACAAGCGCACCAACGAAATCGCCCCGATCCAACTCCGCCCGCACCCGCACGAGTTCGAGCTGTACTTCGACATCTAAACCGCGAATCGGGCCACTTCGCCTGAATGCGCACGAGGGCCGCTATCCCGTCGTCGGGGGTAGCGGCCTCTGTCGTGCTCGGTTCGCCCTCACCTTGGCGTCGCCTGGTGTCGTCGCGAACGGCACCGCATCCGGTGGGTCGAGTCGCACCGCGCACGTGTTCCGGGTCCGCGGTGGCGAGGGGGACGAAGGCTTCGAGAGCCTTGAAGTACGGCCGGCCCGCGTCGTCGACGAGAAGGTTTGGCGGGTGGACGCCACAATGGGGAGGGTCGGCTCCCCGTCGCGGGGGCTCCTCGGCAGACGATCGGTAGACGCGATGGGACAGGCGCTGGAACCGCTCTTCACCGCGGATGACGCGGGTCGTGTCACCTCATGGACCGAAACTGCCGCACAACTGTTCGATCGTCCGGCGGATGCGGTACTGGGAAACCATGTCGCGGCGGCGGTGCGCGGGGCCGATGCCGCCCTGCGGGTGGTGCTGCGGTCCGATGCCGAGGGTGGCGGCTGGGAGGTCTTTCCCGCCGACGGGACGTGTGGGGATGTGGAGGGGCCGCTCGTACGGGCCCTGTTCTCGGTGTCGCAGTTGGGGCTGCTCGTCCTGGACCGGGAGCTGCGGTTGATCCGGGTGAGCGCGGCGGCGGGGAGCATGCACGGCAGTACGCCGGAGGAGCTTCTCGGGCGCCCTCTGGACGAGGTCTACCGGCTACAGGACCCCTTGGGGGACCTCGCCGCCGCCCGGAGCGTCCTGGAGACCGGGACGTCGGTCTTCTCGCGGCTGGTGACGGTGCTGAGCGTCGGCGGGTACCGGCAGTACTACTCCGTCTCCGCGTTCCGGCTGCGCCGGGCGGACGGGGAGGTGATCGGGCTGGCCATGACGCTGCTCGACGTCACCCGCCGGGAGCGCGACGCCGAACGGACGGCGACCGTCTCCCGGGTCCGCGAGCATGTCGGGCGCTCGCTCCAGATGATGGACACCTGTCAGGATCTCGCCGACGCGCTGAGCCCGGGTTTCGCGGATCTCGTCGTGGTCTCCCTGATCGACCAGGTGGCCGGCGGCGACTACCCGCCGCTCCATCCCGTCGACACCGAACGGCTGTTGCTGCGCCGCGCGGCGCTCCGCAGCACGGGGGCGCCGGATCCCGATCTGGGAGTGGGCGGACTGGAGGCCGTACGCAGTGAGTCGTCGTTCGTCAGAGCCCTGCTCGAACCGCGGCCCGTGCTGCTGAGGTCCGGCCGGGAGGGCCGGCTGTCGGACGTACCGGCGCGGGAGAAGAGCCTGCGCGCGGCCGGCGCGCACAGCATGATCGTGGCCTCGCTCGCCGTCCGGGGGCGGGTGCTGGGGCTTGTGAGGATGTACCGGTGTGCCGGGTCCGAGCGCTACACCCTGCCCGACCTGAGGGCCGTGGAGTCCGCCGTCGCCCACGCGGCGCTGTGCCTGGACAACGCGCGCCGCGCCACCCACGACCGGGCCCTCGCCTCCACCGTCCACCGCAGGCTGCTGCCCAGTCCGCCCGGCGCCCGGCTGGGAATCGACACCGCCTACGTCGCCCTGTCCCCCACCGCCGACACCGGCACCTGGTTCGATGTCATCCCGCTGTCCGGCGCACGGTGCGGACTGGTGGTCGGCGAGGTCAGCGGCGCGGGCTTGCCGGGCCTCGCCGCCATGGGACACGTACGCACCGCACTGCGCGCGCTGGCCGGGCTGGAACTCCAGCCCGACGAGCTGCTGGCCCGGCTCAGCGACACACTCACCCAGTTGGCCCAGGAGTGGACGGGCGTGGCCGGCTCCCGCGATCTGCTGCTGACCGCCGGATGCGTCTACGCCCTGTACGACCCGATCGCCCGCACCTGTACCGTCGCCTGCGCCGGACAGCCCGCGCCGCGCCTGATCGGCCCGGACGGGCGCGTCGAACGGATCGACGCACCGGTCGGCCCCCGGCTGGGAGCCCCCGACAGCGAGCCGTTCGCCATGGCCACGTCGAGCGTCGGCGACGGCGCGACGCTCATCCTGGCCGGCGAGGAACTCGACCCGGCGCTCAGCACGGAGGTCGTCGAACGGCTGCTGGCGGTCTACAGCACCGCGCAGGAACTGGCCGACGGGATGTTCACCAGACTGGCGGCCGATCCTCGCCACCGGGGCACCGCGCTGATCGCCCGCACCCGCGCCCTGCCGACCGACCGCACCTCGGTCTGGGACCTGCCCTCCGAGGACCGGGCGGCGTCCGACGCCCGCCGGCTCACCCGGCAGTGGCTCAGCGATCGCCCCGGGCCCCCGTCCGCCGACGCTCTCGACTCCGCCGAACTCCTCGTCAGTGAACTGGTGACCAACGCCGTCCGCTACGGCACCCCTCCCGTCACACTGCGCCTCATCCTCGACCGGTCCCTCACCATCGAGGTCAGCGATTCCGGCGCCACCACCCCCAACCTCCGGCACGCCCGCGTCACCGACGAAGGCGGCCGGGGGCTGTTCATCGTCTCGCGGCTCACCGAGAAGTGGGGCACCCGCCAGTCCTCGACGGGCAAGACCATCTGGGCCGAACAGTCCTGGCCGGAGGAGTGACCGTCCGGGCCGACGGCTTCCCGGGCGCGCTCATACGCGTACGTGGTGGCGGCCGATCGGGAGCATCAAGGGGCGGCCGGAGACCGGGTCCTCGATGACGCGGCTGTCGAGGCCGAACACCGTGCGGACGGTCTCCCGGGTCAGTACGTCGGACGGGGCACCGGTCGCGTGGAGGCGGCCCGACGCGAGGGCGATGAGGTGATCGGCGTAGCGGGCCGCGAGGTTGAGGTCGTGGAGGACCATGACGATGGTGGTGCCCCGGGTCTCGTTCAGATCGGTCAGCAGGTCGAGCACCTCGATCTGGTGGCTCGCGTCGAGGAAGGTGGTGGGCTCGTCGAGCAGGAGCAGATCGGTCTGCTGGGCGAGCGCCATGGCGATCCATACGCGCTGGCGCTGCCCGCCGGAGAGTTCGTCGACGGACCGGTCGGCGAGGGACGTCGTACGTGTCGCCTCCAGGGCGGCGGCCACGGCGTCGTCGTCGGTCTTCTTCCAGCGGGAGAAGGCGGTCTGGTGCGGATGGCGGCCCCGGCCGACGAGATCCGCGACCGTGATGCCCTCGGGAGCCACCGGAGACTGCGGCAACAGGCCGAGCGTACGGGCCAGTTCCTTCGCGGGCAGACGGTGCACCTCCTTGCCGTCCAGGACGACGCGTCCGGCGCGGGGTGCGAGAAGCCGGGACATCGAGCGCAGCAGCGTCGACTTGCCGCAGGCGTTCGCGCCGACGATCACCGTGATCCTGCCGGGCGGCACGGCCAGATCGAGGGAGTCGATGACCGTGCGGTCGCCGTAGCCGAGGGTGAGGTGTTCGGCGGCGAGTGAATGGGTCGTGGTCATGACGAGCCTCCCGCCCGATTGGTGCGGATGATGAGGTGGACGAGGTAGGGGGCGCCGAGTACGCCGGTGACGACGCCGACCGGGTAGCGGGCGCCGAAGGCGAACTGGCCGGTGAAGTCCGCGACGAGGACCAGCAGGGCGCCGACCAGTCCGGCGGGCACCAGCAGGGACGTACCGGCTCCGACGATCCTCGCCGCGATGGGGCCGGAGAGGAACGCCACGAACGCGATCGGCCCGGCCGCCGCCGTGGCGAAGGCGATCAGCCCGACCGCGGCCACGATCACCGTGATACGGGTGCGTTCGACCCGTACGCCGAGAGCGGCGGCCGTGTCGTCGCCGAGCTGCATCGCGGCGAGGTCGCGGGAGCGCCCCAGCAGCACCGGCGTCAGTACGGCCACGGCGACGAGCGCCGGTACGGTCTGGTCCCACGTCGCCCCGTTGAGACTGCCCGTCAGCCAGCGCGTCGCCTCCTGGAGATCCCACTCGGCGGCCTGGGACAGGACGTACGACGTGGTGCTGTCGAGCATCGCGGAGATCCCGATGCCGATCAGGATGAGCCGTGAGCCGGCCACGCCGCCCCGGAACGCCAGGCTGTAGACGAGGATCGCCACGCCGAGACCGGCGGCGATGGCGAGGACCGACACCTGCGTCTCGCCGAGGGACAGCGTCACGATCGCGATGGCGGCGGCGGCGCTCGCGCCGGAGCTGATGCCGATGATGTCGGGGCTGGCGAGCGGGTTGCGGAGCATCGTCTGGAAGGTGACGCCGGCCAGACCGAAGCTGAATCCGGTCACCACGGCGAGAACGGCGCGCGGCAGCCGGAGGCGTCCGACGGTGAAGGAGGCGCCCGGCACCTGTTCGCCGAGGACGACCCGGATCACGTCGCGGGGCGGGTAGAACGTCTTGCCCGCCATCAGGGTGACGGCGAACGCCGCGACGATCAGTACGGCGAGTACGAGGACGACCCGGCGGCGACGGGAGGCGCGCCGGACGCGGCCGGCGGCCACCTCGGCGCCCGTGGCCGCGGGGGCGCTCTCGGGCGCGGCTTCGGCTCCGGGTTCGGCCCCGGTTTCCGTCTGGGTGCTGGTGCTGGTGCTGGTGCTGGTGCTGGTGCTCACAAGGCACGCACTTTCTGGCGGCGGACGATGTAGATGAAGAACGGGGCGCCGATGAGCGCCGTGATGATGCCCACGTCGATCTCCGCGGGGCGCGCCACGACCCGTCCGACCACATCGGCGGCCGTGAGCAGCGACGCGCCGAGCACGACCGAGAACGGCAGCAGCCAGCGGTGGTCGACGCCGGTCAGCAGGCGGCAGGCGTGCGGTACGACGAGGCCGACGAACGCGATCGGCCCGGCGACCGCGGTGGACGCGCCGCACAGGACGACGGCGCCGAGTGCGGCCACGGACCGTACGACGGCGACGCGTTCGCCGAGCCCGGCCGCGAGCTCGTCGCCGAGTGCGAGCGAGTTCAGCCCGCGCGCCGACAGCAGGCAGAGAGTGAAGCCCACCACGAGGAAGGGCAGGATCTGGCCGATACGGTCGAAGGACGCGCCGCCGACGCCGCCGATCTGCCAGAGCCGGAAGCTTCCGGCGATGTCGTTGCGCGGCAGGACGACCGCGGTGACGAGTGAGGCGAACGCCGCCGACGTGGCGGCGCCGGCGAGGGCGAGTTTGAGGGGCGTGGCGCCGCCCCGGCCGAGCGCCCCGACGACGTACACGAACAGGGCCGAGACCGCGGCGCCCGCCGTCGCGACCCAGATGTATCCGGTCGGTGAGGTGAGCCCGAAGAAGGCGACGGCGCAGACGACAGCGAGCGAGGCGCCCATGTTGACGCCGAGGATGCCGGGATCGCCGAGCGGGTTACGGGTCACCCCTTGCATGACGGCCCCGGCCAGGCCGAGCGCGCCGCCGACCACGACCGCGAGGACGGTACGGGGGATCCGTTTGGTGGCCGCCGCCTGCTCCAGGGTGCCGTCCGCTCCCCCGAGCGCCGCGAGGACGTCGGACCAGGTGACGGCGCGGGAGCCGAAGGCGAGGGACGCGGCCATGAGCGCGGCCAGCGCCAGGAGGGCGAGGAGCAGCCACAGCGTCCGGACCCCCGCGCGTCGCGGCGACACCACGACGGCGCCGGGGGAAGCGGCGGCCTTGGCGCCGGGGGAAGTGCCGGTGCCGCCCGGGGAAACGCCGGTGCAGGCCGAGGAATTGCCGGCGTCGCCCGGAGAAGTACCGGCGGCGCCGAGGGAAATGCCGGTGCCGGCCGGAGAAGCACCGGCGGCAGCCGGGGAGATACCGCCGTCGCCCGGAGAACCACCGCCGTCGGCCGGGGCCGACCGGCCCCCGGGGCCGACCGTTGTCACTTGACCTTGTCCGCGGCCTTGGCGAGCGCCGCGACGTAGTCGTCCAGCACCCAGGAGATCGACAGGGGCGTCGGGTTGGCGGCGGTCGCCAGGGGCTTGTCTCCGGGCAGCAGATACGCCGAGCCGCGGTCGATGGCGGGGATCTTCGAAAGCAGCGGGTCCTTGCCGAGCGACGTGAGGAGTTCGCCCGACTCGTCCCCGTAACCGGTGATGATGTCGACGTCGTCGAACACGTCGATCTGTTCCGCGCTCTTCGTCAGAGCGAACTTCTTCGTGCCCTCGGACGCCTTCGCGACGCTGCCCGGGATCTTCAGCCCGAGGTCCTCGAAGAACAGGGTGCGGGTGTCGTGCGCCGTGTAGAAGCCGATCTCGCTGACGTCGTTGGGGTCGACGTGGGTCATGAACATCGCCGACTTGCCCTTGAGCGACGGGTACTTGGCGACGGTCCGCGAGATGTCCCCCTCAAGGTCGGTGATCAGCTTCTCGCCCTCGTCGGCGAGTCCGATCGCCTCGCTGTTCGTCCGGATGATCTCGCGCCACGGGGTCGCCCACGGGGCGTCCGGGTACGCCACCACGGGCGCGATCTCGCTGAGCGTTTCGTAGTCCTGGCGGGTCAGTCCCGAGTACGCGGCCAGGATGACGTCCGGCTCGGTGTCGGCCACGGCTTCGAAGTCGATGCCGTCGGTCTCGTCGAACAGGACCGGTGTGTCCGCCTTCAGTTCGTCGAGCCGTTCGGCGGTCCAGGGCAGGACGCCGTCGCCGTTGTCGTCGCCGAAGTTGGGCTTCGCCATGCCGACCGGTACGACTCCGAGCGCCAACGGCACTTCGTCGTTGGCCCAGTTGACCGTGGCGACGCGCTTGGGCTTGGCGGGGATGGTGGTCTTGCCGAGGGCGTGCTCGACCGTCAGGGGGAACGCGCTCGAATCCCCCTTTCCGCCCTTGCCGTTGCCCGTGCCCTCGCTCTCGCTCGCGGACTCGGCCGGACCGCCGCAGGCGGCGAGACCGGTCAGGGCGGCTGCGGCGGTTGCCGCTATGAGCAGACGAAGACGGTGTGCAGGCATGGGTCCGTACTCAGCTTTCGGAAGGTCGGGGGGTGCGGTCGTCGCAGGACCGCGCGAACGAGCCGGATCCCCGGTTAGGTAAGGCTTACCTTCGCACCTTATGAGAAGGGACCACTGTGTCGCAATCGACCCTTTCAGACAGGGGTTGTAGCGATCGGGACAGGAGACGCGGGGCTCAACGCGTACGGAAGGTGCCCGGCGTCAGCCCGGTCGTACGCCGGAAGGCCACCCCGAACGCGCTCGCCGACCGGTAGCCGACCCGCTCCGCCACGTCCTCGACGTCCCATCCCCGGGTGAGCAGCGCGACCGCGTGCTGCGCCCGTACGGCCGCCACCCAGCGCGCGAAACTCGTCCCCGTCTCGCTGTTGAACGCGCGGGTGATCGTGCGGGGGCTGACGCGGAGCGCCGCGGCCCAGTCCGTCAGCGTGCGGGGATCGCCCGGATCGTCGCGTACCGCGTCGGCTATCGGACGCAGCAGGTCGGAGGTGGGTACGTGCACGAGCAACTCGCGCGGCGACGGCGCCAGTACGTCGAGCACCAGCACCTCGGTCGCGGCGCGGGAGGCGGCGGCGAGGCCGGGGTCACCGAGCCGTTCCAGCAACAGCCGCAGCAGCGGGGTGATCTCGACGGCGACCGGCGTCGGGGAGATCGAGGAGGTGGTGCGGAAGCCGAAGAAGCTCGCCCGGAACCAGGTGCCGGCGACCGCCGAACCGGAGTGCAGTGTCCCCGCCGGCATCCACAGGCCCAGCGCCGGGGTGACGGTCCACACCCGTGCGCCGACCACCGCCGAGGACGCGCCGCGTTCGTTCCAGAGCAGTTCGTGGAAGGGGTGGGAGTGCTCGTCCCAGACGGTGTCGTGGGTGACGACCTCGTCGTAGCCCGCGATGACGAACGGCGTGTCCACCCCGCCGGGCGCGAGCGCCGGCAGCGACCTGGTCTCCCTGGTCATGCGCGGGGCCGGTCCGTGCGCGGCCGGTCCGTGCGCGGCCGGTCCGTGCGCGGCCGGTCCGTGCGCGGCCGGTCCGTGCGCGGCCGGTCCGTGCGCGGCGGGTCCGCGCGGAAGCCGGCGGAGGGGCTGTGACGTCGCATTCCGTCACCCTAAGGGCCCCCTGAGGGACCCCCAGCGGCGGGCCGCTGCGGGCCCGGGGTCTCAGCGGGCCGCCGGGGCTCTCAGCGGGTCGTCAGCGAGGTGAGCGGGAGCGGGGTGAAGCGGATGGTCTCGTATGCGGTGGCCCGCCCCGTCTCGTAGAGGATCCCGACGTGCTCGCCGTCCAGTTGTACGAGGTCGGAGTAGGCGGCCTTGGCGTCGGAGAGCCGGTGGCCGGCCGACCATGTAGCGCCGCCGTCCGCACTCGCGCGGACGGTCATCGACGCCCGGTCGCCGGGGTCGGCGGGCGCGGCCATCAGCAACGGGGCGCCGGCCCCGGCGCCGACGGTCTGGAGGAGGCTGCCCTGCACGGCCGGCGCGGTGATCGAGGCGACCGCGTCGAAGGGGGCGGCGAGCGTCGCGCCGCCGTCCCGGCTCCAGGCGTGCACCCGGTTGCCCGGGGCGCTGCCCTTCTGGTCGCGGGCGTTGAAGTAGACGGTCCCGTCGGGGAGTTGGGCGACGGCTGTCTCGTTGACATGGTGCGTGCCGTCACCCGCCGGATCGACGTAGCCGATCCGCCAGGTCTCGCCGCCGTCGTCGCTGAGCAGGGAGTGTCCGGCGTAGTGGCGGGGCTCCGCCCCGGTGTCCGTGCTGCCGTCCGCCGGGGCCACGGAGTGGTTCGCGCCGACGACGAGGCGCCCCGTGTGCGGGCCGGCGGTCAGCTCGACGCCGTGGCCGGGGCCGGTGGCGTACCAACGCCAGTCGGTCCGTTTGACCTGCGCGGTGATCTCACGCGGCGCGGACCAGGTGGTCCCCGCGTCGGTGCTGGACTGGACGAACACCCGTCGCCCGTCCCGCTCGGCGACCCGCCCCGTCATGATCGCGGACTCCGTGGCATCGCCGCCGTTGCGCGACGTCAGCAGCACCAGCCGGCCGTCGTCCCCGACGGCCACGGGCGCGGGGTTGCCGAGGGTGTCCGGCCCGGCGTCGGCGACCGGCCGTAGCTCGGACCAGGTGCACCCGCCGTCGTACGACCGCCGCCGTACCACGTCCACATCCCCGTGATCCGCCTTCCCGAGCCGCCGCCCCTCGGCGAACGCGACCAGTACCGCCCGCCCGGTGCCCGGCTCCTTCACCGCCACGACGGCCGGGATCCGGAAGGTGTCGTAGCCGTCCTGCCCGGACACGAACACATCGACGGCGCCGCACTCCCCCGCCGCCCCCGCCTTCGCGCCCGCGCCGGACGCCGGTCCCGGTCCCGTTCCTGACTCCATCTGACACCCCACCATCAGCATGCCGAGCCCCACGACGGCCAACCGCCCGGCCCAGCCCACCACACGACGTCTCATCACTCCCATCCCAACCCGCCGGGCCCTTCACCGCCGAGAACGCCACAGGTCCGCCAGGTGAACAGCACACGTCGCCGCGGCTCGGGCCTAGGATCGGCGGATGCCGAAGCAAGCGTCGACCACCGCCCGTCACGTGCTGCGACGGGCCCGCATGGTGGTCGCCGTGCTCGTCAGTTGCTGTGCGCTCGTCGGAGCCGTACGGCTGGTGGTGCCCGCCACCGGCGGGACCGGCGGTGAGCCCGTCGGGGTGCGTGGTCAACTGGCCTTCATACGCGAGGCGTTGGACGACGGCGCCGGGGACGAGGCCCAACAGCAGTTCCCCGAGGGGTACTTCTTCCTGCACGCCCTGTACGGGCTGAGCTGGGTCGAGTGGGGGATGCGGGAGCCCGAGGGCGCGGCGCGGGCCGAGGCGCTGCGGGAGGCGCGGTGGGCGCTGGGGCGGCTGGACACCGATGCCGGGCGGGCCGCGTTCAGTGCCGAACTGACGCCGTCGTACGGGGTCTTCTACCGCGGCTGGACCAACTGGCTGCGCGGCGGCACCCTGATGCTGAGCCCGGCGGACGAGCGCGACGACGCGCAGGTGCGCCGGTTCGCCGCGGACTCCGCCGCCCTCGGCGCGGCGTTCGACGCCGCCGACTCGCCGTATCTGACGGCCTATCCGGGTCAGGCGTGGCCCGTCGACTCGACCGTCGCCGTGGCCTCGCTGCGGCTGCACGACACGCTGCTGCCCGCCCGGTTCGGCGGCACCGTGGAGCGGTGGCTCGACGGGGTGCGGCAGCGTCTCGACCCCCGTACGGGACTGCTGCCGCACCGCGTCACCCCCGACACCGGCGAACCGGTCGAGGTGGCCAGGGGTACCTCGCAGAGCATCATCCAGCGATTCCTGGTCGACATCGACCCGGTTTTCGCCCGTGCGCAGTACACGGTCTTCCGTGACCGCTACGTCGTCACCCCGCTCGGTCTCGGGCCCACGACCCGCGAGTACCCCGAGGGGATGGACGGCCCCGCCGACGTCGACTCCGGGCCGCTCCCCCTCGGCGTCAGTCTGTCGGCGACGGTCGTCACACTCGGCGCGGCGCAGGTCCAGGGCGACGCCTCGCTGGCCGAAGGGATCGCGGCCTACGGGGAGTTGCTCGGCGTACCGGTCAGCACCCCGTGGACCAAGCGGTACGCCTTCGGTCTCGTCCCGATCGGCGACGCGTTCGTGGCGTGGTCGAAGACGGCACGGCCGTGGGTCGCCGAGCCTCGGGACCCGCCGCCCGCACACCTCTCCGCCTGGTGGCGTCTGCCCCTCCTGTCCCTGCTGTTCCTCGTCGGTGCCGCGCCGTGGCTGCCGGCGCTGCTCCGGCGCCGGCGACGAGGACAGGGGCGGGGACAGGGACAGGGGCCGGGCCCGGCGGCCCCCGCCGCGTCAGCGCTCGGCGAAGACCGGTTCCCAGCGGCCCGGTGAGTAGTCCTTGGGCGTACGGGCTCCGCTCAGCGAGACCACCTTGTCGCTGCCGATCGTGATCAGCACCAGCCGGTTCTCGAACTCGTTGCCGCCCGCCGCGATGTCCCACGCGATCAGCCGCTCGTCGTCCGCCCAGACGAGCAGTTCCTGGCCCTTGAGTTTGGCCACCCGCTCGCCGGTCAGAGGGTCGAGGACCTGCGTCGCCGTCGTACGCGCTCCGCCCGCGAAGGGGCCCGCGACGAGTTCGCCGTTCGGGGAGAGGCCCGCCGGGGCCATCATCAGGTCGACATGCTTCTCCTTCGGCGGCGCCGTGACCTCCTTGCCACGCAGATCGCGGAAGATCCGGCCGGGCGCCATGTTGATGAACTCGTAGACCAGCGTGCCGTCGTCGTTGAACCGCAGCTTCTCGCCGGAGCCGAAGCCCCTGCCGTACTCCGGATCCGTGAACGCGGGCAGCGCGTGCCAGTCCGACTCCCCCGTCCCGACGTCGACGATCGCGAAGCCGGTGCGGCAGGCGACGGCCTGGGGCTCCTCGGTGTCGTTGACCTGGACCCTCTCCGACCAGTAGGTACGGTCCGGGTTCTTGTCGTACGTCGTGGCGATCAGCCTCTTCCCGTCGGGCGAGAACTCGACGGCGCCCACGCCCCCGCCCAGTCCCTCCATCGGGATCCAGCGCGTCACCTTCTTGGTGAGCAGGTCCAGGATCCCGATCCGCGCGGCGGGCAGTTGGCGTTCCAGGACGGCCGCCGTGCGCATGCCGGGCGCGACGGTCAGATACGCCCAGCGCGCGTCCACCTCGTATCTGCCGGTCCTCTGGTCCAGCACGGAGTAGGTGCGGGTCGCGATCTCGTCGCGGTTGGGCTGCTCGGCCTTGCGGGTGGTGGAGTACGCGGCGAGTGCCTGGTCCCCGACCGCGATCAGGTCGCGCGGCGGCGACTGGTCGACATGGGTGAGGGTCCGGCCGCGCGAGGCCTCGCTCGCCAGCCGTACCGCCGAGCCGTCCCTGTCGAGTGCGGCGGGCACGCCGACCGCGGCGGCGACCACCAGGACGGTCGTGACGGCGGCCCCGGCGAGGTGGCGTGTTCTGCGGCGGCGGCGCGCGGTCAGGACCTTCCCGGCGAGGTCGCTGGAGGCGGACTCGGTGTCGGCGGCCTGCTCGCGCAGTGTGGCGCGCAGGAGTTCCTCGACGTTCACGGTCGTACCTCCACGGGGGCGAAGTCACGGGACGGTGGCTGCTGTTGCCCCTGCCGCTCGTCGTCCGGCGGGTCGAGCAGGTCGAGTTCGGGCGCGAGGACCCGCAGACGGGCGAGTGAGCGGTGGGTGGTGGAGCGGACCGTGCCGACGGAGCAGCCGAGGAGGCGGGCGACGTCGGCCTCGGGCAGATCCTCGAAGTAGCGCAGGACGAGTACGGCGCGCTGCCGCGCGGTGAGCCGGGACAGCGCGTCGCGCATCACCAGGCGCAGCTCCGCGGCGCCGGTGCCGTCGGCCGCCGAGGTGGCCCGGGAGTCGGCGCCGGTCTCGGGCGGTTCGGCGACGGTGAGTTCCTTGCGCGGGCCCTTGAGGCGCCAGCGGCTGACCTGTTGCCGGTAGAGGATCTGCCGTACGTACGCCTCGGGTTCGTCGATCCGGTGCCAGCGGCCGGCGGCCTTCATGAGCGCGTTCTGCAACAGGTCCTCGCCCGCGTGGCGGTCGCCCCCGCTGAGCAGGACGGCGGTTCTCAGCAGCGCGGTCGATCTGTTGGTCACGAAATCCAGGAAACTCTCCTGGCTTGTGGCATCCATCGGCACCTTCTTCTCCCGGCGGGCGGCGCGGCGCGGGCCGGCCTGGCCCTGTCTACCCGTGCTGACGCGGGGGAGAGGCCCTCACTATGCCGGGTGCCGGGAATCCGCCGAAGATCTTCCCGACGTTGAACATCGTCCGTCATGGGCGTGGCCCCGTTCCTCCCGTCATGGGTGTGGCCCCGCGCGGCGTCCTCCGCGCGGGGCCACGGTCATGGGCGGCCTGCCGGGCTGTCGGTCAGGGGGTGACGCGCAGCGCGTCCACCATCCCCACCGACGTGCTGCGGTTCACGATCCTGATCGTGTGCGAACCGCGCGTGAGCCCCTGTTTCTGCCAGACGACCTGCTGGACCTGTCTCGCGCCGTCGGCCTTCAGATTCACCGTCGCCTGGAAGACGTTGTCCAGATAGACGTCGACGGTCCCCATGTCGCCGTTGCGTTCGGACAGATACTGGATCCCGGTGCCGTTGAACGTGTACGACGCGACCGCGTCCACCGTGTTGCTGTGGTGCGTGTCGTCGTTGAAGTCGCCGTAGCCGCGGCTGTTGGTGAGGTGCCAGTTGCTGTCGTACGTCAGCGCCGTGTTGTTGACCATCGGGTCGGCCGTCGCGTTCGACCCCAGGGTGGAGCTGGTGCCGGCCAGGGACTTCATGCCCTGGTTCGCCGTGCCGGTGAGCTGCGTCTGGGTGTAGGAGCTGAGCGGCTTGGCGGTCCGCTCGACGACGTACACCTCGTTCGCCCCGGTGTTGAAGGTGATCTCGGCGCTGCCGGACGTGGTCACGATCGCGTTGTCGGAGGTCCGGCGGACCCTGACCTCCTGGGTGCCCCAGGGATTGACGACGCGGGCGGCGTTGCCGAACTGGCTCTTGATTCCGACGTACTTGACCTCACCGGCCTCCCGCTCCGAGCTGACCATGAATCCGCCCTTGGCCAGCAGGCTGAATTTGCCGACAAAGGTGGAATCGCTCGGGACGGCGGGAAAGACCCGGATCTTGTCGTTGTACGACTGGAGCAGCGACTCGTTCGTCGCGGCCAGATGTACGCCGAGGTATTCGAAGACGCCGTTGGTGTTGCTGGTCATGCCGTTCGGATAGTTCTGGTATTTCTGAAGCATGGTCTTCAGACCCTGGAGCGTCTGATTGCCGAGGCCGAGGCGGGCGGCCTGGATCGCGTCGTTGGCCCAGACATTTCCGTACGGGAAAGGCCTGACGTTCCAGGTGTTGATCGCTTTCTGCTGGTCCGGATAGCCGATGCCGGTGAGGTCGTACGGCCAGATGAGTTCGGCCGCGACATTCTCGTTGTTCCGGGTCTGCGCGATCGGCGGGGTGTGCGGCAGATAGGTGTTCGCGTTCGTGTCGGACGGATACGCGATCAGGTTGTCCAGGATGTTCTGCCACTGCGGGCGCAGCGAGGCGTCCAGGCCCAGTTGGTTGCTCGCCTTGATGGCGAGCGGGAACAGGGTGCGTACGGCGGCCAGGTCGGTGATCGCGTTCGGCACGTTCCAGTACGTCTCGTGGGCATGCGAGGTGGCCACGTAGTACTTGCCGGTCGAGCTGTTGAACGACAGTTTCTGCTGGTAGAACTTGGCGACCTCGCGCATGAACGGATAGGCCGTGTTCCGCAGGTAGTTGGTGTCGTTCGTGTACGTGTACTGGAGATACATGTTGTACGCGGCCTCGGTGCCGGTCGACCAGATCTGGTTGGTGTAGTCGCTGTTGACCGTGCCGCGCGCGTTGCCGTCCCAGCCCATCGTCTCCGGCACCCAGATGCCGTCCACGTTGTAGCGGGTCCTGGTGTAGGCCTTCAGGGCGTCGAAGTTACGGCTGTAGAGCCTGTTGAACCCGGCCATGAGATCGGTGTGGTTGGAGGCCAGGAACGAGTTGTAGATGTCGCGCTGGTTCCAGTACCAGTACGCGTTGCTCCATTTCGTGGCGTCCCCGGTGGCGCGGAACACCCCGTTGATGAAGTGGGCGGGATAGTTGCCGTATCCGGCCGCCGCGATCATGTAGGTGGAGAGGTAGTAGACGTTCTCCATGTAGTCCGCTTCGCGCGACCCGTTGGAGTACTGGACGAACGACTTCTGCCAGAACGCGTGCCACCAGTTGAGGTACGCGGTGTTGGTGCTCTGGTATCCGGCGGACTTGACCTCGGCGAGCGCGCGCTTGGCCTCGGCGACCGAGTTGTGGCTCGGCGCGTTGAGCCGGGTGCTCGCGGTGAACCAGATGGTGTAGCTGGAGTCCGGGGTGATCGACAGCCGCACCTTGCGCCCGTCGACGACACGTGTGGTGTACGCGGCGCCCTCGACGGTCGCGCCGAGGGTGTAGCCGAAGTTCTGCGGGTCCGACTGGCCCCGGCTGAGTCCGGCGCCGGTGGAGTCGGCGTACGTGGACACCGTCCGCCAGGTCTCGATGTTCGGCACGTCACCGCTGTTGCCGAGCCCCGCGACGTCCCACAGGCTCAGATCCAGATTGACCGCGGAGACCCCGGAGCGGGTGTCCTCCACATGGATGCCCATGACCTCGGAGTTGGGCTTGCCCATCACCGTGACGGTGCGGTTGTTGTCGTACTTGGTGGTGAGGGTGCCGTCGTAGAGGTTGAGCCGCTGCTGGAAGGTGGAGTAGCCGCTGTCCATCGCCGGGGTGGTGGAGAGGTTGAGCAGCCCGGCGCCGAAGGCGGTCTGCTGCGAGGTGTCCACGCCGGACACCTGCATGGTGAGGCCGTTGCTCTGCCAGGCCATGGCGCCGGTGCGGCCGTTGCCGACCGTGAGGCCGTGCTTGGGCTCGGTGGTGGGGCGGTTGTAGACGATGTCGTGCTTGGACAGATACTTCGCGTAGTCCACGTTCAGCGCGCCGGTCGAGGAGTTGAAGGCGTGGTCGGTGGGCGAGGCCACGGCCGGTGACACGCCGGAGACGCCCGACAGGCCGGTCACCATGCAGACGAGGACGAGGAACGCGCCGAGGAGGCGCGCGGTACGTGTCCTCGTACCGGTGGTCCTTCTTGCTGACGATCTCGCGGTGGTCACTGCGCATCACTCCCACGGCCGGTCACGGTGGCGGGGCGGCTGATGCCGGGCCCGGTGAAGGTGTAGCTGTCGAGGTCGAGAATGGCGCCGGAGCCGCCGGTGAAGACCACGAAGAGATCGCGCGGCTGCTCCACGGCGTTCGTGACGGGCACGCTGACCTCGGTGTACGTCTCCCAGCCACCGGTGTTGGGCACGGTCACCCGTGCGACCACCGGGCCGGTGACGGAGTCGTAGCGGAAGGTCGCCACGTTCCCCGCCTTGTCGGAGGAGACGCGCGCCTTGATGCCGGTGACGCCCTTGAGGCTCACCGGGTGGTACTTGACCCATTCGTTGTTCTGCACGTCGCCCAGGCGTTTGCCGCCCTCCGCCCCGGCGGCGGTGATGATCTGGGGGCCGGACAGCTGCGCGTAGTGCTCGGCCTGCCACTTCTTGGGCCAGAGGCTGAGTTCCCTCTCGCCCGTCAGCGGTACGGTGCCGGGCGCGCCCTTGTCGGTGTAGCTGGCCCGCACCACGTAGAACTGGGTGGCGTCGAGACCGGAGTGGATCGGTCCGGTGTTGAAGGTCGTGGAACAGCCGGTGCCTTCGGCGACCTCGTGCGCGTGTTCCTGGTGGCCCAGGGCGATCCGCACGATCACCTTCGAGCAGTCGATCGGGCCGTCCTGGGGGTCGGTCGCCGACGCGGTGACGGTGACGTTCTCGTTCCACTCGAAGGCGCCGCCCGCCGGTGGCTGCGAGATCGTCAGCGTGGGGCGGTTGTTGCCGACGACGACCGGGATCGTGGCGGTGCCGGTGCGTCCGGTGCCGTCGCTGACCGTGAGTCTGGCCTGGAAGCTGCCGTTGGCGGGATAGGTGAAGGACGGGTTGGCGGCGGTGGAGTCGGTGCTGCCGTTGTCGGTGAAGTCCCAGGCGTAGCTGAGCGGGTTGTTGTCCGGGTCGCTGCTGCCGGCGCTGGAGAAGGTGACGGCCAGCGGCGCGAGTCCGTTGTCCTTGTTCACCGACGCCTTGGCGACGGGCGACCGGCCGCCCTGCACATAGTTGATCTTGTAGAGTCCCGCGTCCTCGGCGCCGGAGAAGTAGCCGCTGCCGTATTCGAGGAGATAGAGCGAGCCGTCGGGACCGAACTCCAGGTCGATCGGGTGGACGAACTTCATGCCGTCCAGGACGGGTTCGATCTCCGTCGGCGTACCGGTGGCGGCGTTGCCGTTGTTGAACTGCACTTCCTTGATCCAGTTGCGGCAGTACTCGGAGATCAGCAGCTTGTTGTCGTAGTACTGGGGCCACTTGACGTCGGAGTTGAGATTGGCGTCGTAGTGGTAGACCTCGGTGTGGTTGGGCGAACCGCAGCCGCCGGGGGTGTCCAGCTGCGGCCACTCCTTGCTGCCGCCGTGCTGCTCCCACACCAACGACGGCTTGGTGGGCGGCAGTTGCTGGATGCCCGTGTTGCGCGGGGAGTTGTTGACGGGGCCGGTGCTCCCGCCGCAGGGGAACCAGCCGCGCGGCTGGTTGGCGGCGAAGTCCCAGTCGTTGTAAGCGGTGTTGGGGCCGCCGCAGTACGGCCAGCCGTAGTTGCCCGGGCCGCTGGCGCGGTTGAACTCGTCGTACGCGGCGGGTCCCCGCGCCGGGATGGTGGCGCCGGCGTCCGGGCCGACCTCGCCCCAGTACAGGGTGTTGTTGGCCTTCTTGTCGACCCAGACGCGGTACGGGTTGCGCACGCCCATCACATAGACCTCGGGGCGGGTGCCCGCGGTGCCCTTGGCGAAGAGATTGCCGTCCGGGACGGTGTACGTGCCGTTGTCCTCCGGGTGGATACGGTTGATCTTGCCGCGCAGATCGTTCGCGTTGCCCGAGGTGCGCTGGGCGTCGAACTGCGCGTGCCGGGACGGGCGTTCGTCGATCGGGGCCATGCCCTGCGCGTCGCCGCCGGAGTTGGTGTTGTCGCCGACCGCGAAGTAGAGGTTGCCCGCCGTGTCCCAGGACATGGAACCGGCCGAGTGGCAGCACATCTCACGCTCGGTCGGCCACTCGATGATCATGTCCTCGCTGGACGGGGCGATGGTGTTGGTGCTCTGGCTGAAGGTGAACCGGGAGATCCGGTTCACCAGCGGGGTGCTCTTGGGCGAGTAGAAGAGCATCACCCAGCCGGTGGTGGCGAACTTGGGATGCAGGGTGATGCCGATCAGCCCGTCCTCAAAGCGGGCGTCCAGCGGGATGGTCAGCGCGACCGTCGTGGACTTGGTGGCCGGGTTGTAGAGACGGACCTGACCACCGGCGGCGCTGGTGCCGCGGTTGATGTAGAGGACCTTGCCGTCGGGCAGTACGGCCAGCTCGATCGGCTCGCCCATGCTCAGACCGCCGTCGAGCTTGACCTTCTCGAAGCCGCTGGTGGGTGGCGGGGCGGCGGCCTTCGGGGCCGCGGTCTGCCGGTCGGGCGGACCGGCGGCGACGGCGCCGGGCGCGAGCAGGAGGGCGGACAGGGTTAACAGTGCGGTGAGACAGGCGACGGCGCGCGACAACACGGAACCTCCAGGGGGCCGATCGCGGGTGTGGGGGCGCCCCGACGGCCCGGCGCGCGGCGAAGGGCCGCGTACCAGGTCGTCCGGACGGTCGTGCTGCTGACTGGTGGTGCCACTGACCGGTGTTGATGCTGACCGGTGGTGCTACTGACCGGGTGCTGCTGACCGGGTGCTACTGGCCGGTGGTGCCGAACACGTTCAGGTCCCAGAGGGAGTAGCCGTACTGCGTGGCGCGCGTGGTGCCCTGCACCCGTACGTACCGTCCGGTGCCGCTCACGGCGATCTCGTCGAGACCTCCGTCGCCCGCCGTGACGGTGCTGACGGTGCGCCAGGTGGCGTTGTCCGCCGACACCTGGACCGTGTACGCCCTGGCGTGCGCGGTCTCCCAGTTGAGCCGGACCCGCTGGAGCGTGCGGACGGCGCCCAGGTCGACGGTGATCGCCTGCGGGTCGGCGTACGCGCTGCCCCAGCGGGTCGCGGAGTCGCCGTCCACCGCGTTGGCGCCCACATGGGTGCTGCCGGGCTCGACGCTGGTGACCGTGACGGGCCTGCCGCGGGCGAGATCGGTGGTCCCCGCGCCGTCCTGCTTGATGCGGACGTTGCGGTAGTTGATGTCCAGACCGGCGCCGTCGTTCTGGAGACCGATGTGGCCGAGCGCGATGTCACGGGTGCTGGTGTAGTCGTTGATCTTCACGCCGTTGAGCCAGATCTCGACACGCTTGCCGTGCACGGCGATCTCGTAACTGTTCCAGGTCCCGGGCGGGTTGAGCGCGGCGGCGCGGGCCGCCGTGTCCGGGGCCCGGAAGCTGTAGACGCTCCCGGTGGTACGGGTCGGGTCGCCGTCGGAGGCGTCGATCTGGATCTCGTGGCCGAGGTCGACCGGCTTCCACGGGTCGCCCTGGGGGTCGGGGAAGCCGATGAAGACGCCGCCGTTGTCGTCGCCGGGCATCATCCAGTCGGCCTTGAGCGAGTAGTCGGCGAACGGTGTCACCGGGTACCAGAGCAGGCCCATGCCGCCGACCGAGGAGAGCGTGCCGTCGGCGAGGCTGAAACTTCCGGCGCCGGCCTGCCGCCACTTGTCGAGGCTGGCCCGGCTGCCGTCGAACAGCGGTGTGTAGCCGGTCTCCGGGCGGCAGTCGGCGACCTTGGCGCGCGCCGCCGTCTGGATGCCGCCGAGCAGCATGGTGGTGAAGGCCGGGTCGGCGTACGACTCCTCGGTGTGACCGAGGCCGGTGTACCAGGACCGGCCGCCCCGGTAGTCCTGGCACCAGGTGATCGGATGATCGCCCATGGCGCCGCCGCTGTACGACGACTCGTCCAGGCTCGCGAGGACCTTGACCGCCGAGCGCGGGTTGGCGCGGTAGTCGTACCACTCGTCGGTGCGGGTCCAGCGCTGCGGCAGATGCGAGGTGGAGGGGGACGCGCGGTCCTCGACCTGGACGGTGCCCTGCTGGGTGGCGGGGTGGGAGGCGAAGTACGCCCCGACGAGGCCGCCGTACCAGGGCCAGTCGTACTCGGTGTCGGCGGCGGCGTGCACGCCGACGTACCCGCCGCCGTTCGCGACGTACGACTCGAAGGCGCTCTGCTGCGCGGCGTTGAGGACGTCTCCGGTGGTGGAGAGCCAGATCACCGCCTGGTACTGCGCGAGATTGCCGGCCGTGAACGCCCCGGCGTCCTCCGTGGCGGTGACGGTGAATCCGTTCGCGGCGCCGAGCCGTTGGACGGCGGCGATGCCGGCCGGGATCGCCGAGTGCCGGAATCCGGCGGTCTTGGAGAAGACCAGGACCTTGGTCAGCGGCGCGGCGGCGGGGGCCTGGGCAGGGGCAGGGGCCTGAGTCTGGGCCTGCGCGGGTGGTGCCTGCGGTACGGCGACGAGCGACATGGCCGCCAGGACGAGCGCGATCAGGGCACGGGACAACACAGTGCGCACTAGCCGGTCCTCTCTCGGGGCGCCCGGGGGCGCTGGCTGAGCGAAGCGGTGACGGGTGGGCCACGACTGAGCTACGACGAGGCGGCGGCGTCGTCAGGCGTAGTGAACATCGGAGGTATAGGGGGGTCAAGAGTCGGCGCTGAACTATCCAAAGATTAGTTTTCCTCCATGACAAAATGTCCCCCTTGACCTCTCCCCCCGGTACCGAGAGCACTCAACAGGGATGCGGGGAGCGCGAATCGGCCACCTCGATAGATCGGATCTCCGGCCGGACCGGGGGCTGCGCCCGTTCGGCCGAGGTCGCGGACCGGTGGTCGAACATCGGCCCCGCGAGAGACATGATGGACATTCCGCCATCGGCCACCGACCACACCGGAGGGAGCGCCGTCCGTGACTCAGGACATCGACACGGCGACCGCGCACGCCTGGAGCGCCCTCGGGGGCGACCCGAGAGCGGCGGAGCTGGTGACGTACGTACCCGCTCCCGGCGTACTGCCGTCGCGGCTGCCCGTACGGCAGTTGGCGCGGGCGAGCGTGGGGGTGTGTTCCCTGGCCGCCGCCGAGCTGGCGGCACGGCGCTCCGGGTCCCGGACACCGGCGGTGCGGGTGCACGAGGCGGCCGTCGGGGCGGCGTTCGTCAGCGAGCGGCAGCTGCGGATCGACGGACGGGCCTGGTCGCCGTTCGCCCCGCTGTCCTCGTTCTGGCCCACGGCCGACGGCTGGGTGCGGACACACGCCAACTACCCGCACCACCGGGCCCGGTTGCTGTCCGCGCTGGGCGTCCCGGACGACGGGGACGACGACGCGCTTCGTGAACGGCTGGCAAGGGAGCTGCGGGAACGGCCCGCCCGGTGGGTGCAGGAGACGGTGTACGCGGCGGGCGGCCTGGCGGTGGCCGTGGCCGGACCCGGTCCGGAAAGGTGGCCGCTGGTCGAGAGCCGGCGGGTGGCGGGCGGTGCGGGCGCTCCGGCCGGGCGTCGCCTGCCGGAGGGCGACCCGTCGTCGCCGGCGCAGGGGATGCGGGTCCTCGATCTGACGCGCGTCATCGCGGGCCCGGTGGCCACCCGCACGCTCGGGCTGCTGGGCGCCGACGTGCTGCGCGTCGACCCGCCCCTGCTGCCCGAGGACCCGAAGGCGCACGCCGACACCGGCTTCGGCAAGCGCTCCACCCGGCTGGACCTCGGCGACCCGGCCGGTCTGGCGGTGTTCGAGGACCTTCTCGACTCGGCCGACGTCGTCGTTCTGGGCTACCGCGCCGACTCGCTGGACCGGTACGGCCTCGATCCGGACACCCTGTCGGCGCGGCGTCCCGGACTGATCGTGGCCCGGCTCGACGCCTGGGGCTGGACGGGGCCGTGGCGGGAGCGGCGCGGGTTCGACTCCCTGGTGCAGGCGGCGAAGGGGATCGCCCTCGTCGAGCGGGGAGCGGACGGCCGGCCCGGTGTACTGCCCGCGCAGGCGCTGGACCACAGCACCGGTTATCTCCTCGCCGCCGCGATCCTGCGCGCGCTCACCGAGCGCCGGGGCGACGGGGCGGGCCGGCATCTGCGGCTCTCGCTCGCGGGGACCGCGTCGTGGCTGACGCGTGACATCCGGCCGGAGCCCGGGACGGAAGGTGGCGGGGAGACCGATCCCGAGGTGTGGACGGCCGAGACGTCCTCGCCTTACGGCCGGCTGCGGTATGTCCGGTCGCCGGTCGACTACGAGGGCGGGCCGGGCGATTGGGCCGGTCCGCCGTCGATGTGGGGCACGGATCCGGCACGGTGGCTCTGACCCGCGGCAGGACCGCTCACACCAGAAGCCAGCTGATCAGCGTCAGCGACACCATCGAGCAGAGCGTGGAGAGAATGACGGTGTCCCTGGCGAGGTCGGTGTCGAGTCGGTACTCGGAGGCGAAGATGAACGCGTTCTGCGCCGTCGGCAGTCCCGCGCAGACCACGACGGCGAACAGGGTGTGGCCGGTCAGCCCGAACAGCCAGTGGCCGATCGCGTAGGCGAGCAGCGGCTGGGCCACGATCTTCAGGGCGACGAGCAGACCGCGTTCGGCGCGTCCGGAGGAGTCCGGCCGGACGCGGGTGTTGAGGGACATGCCCAGCGCGAAGAGGGCGGCGGGGACGGCGGCGTCGCCGAGGAGTTGGAGAGGGGCGGTCGCCTCGGCGGGGAGGCGCCAGCCGAGCGCCGACACGGCCACTCCGGCGAGCGAGGCCGCGATGATCGGGTTGCGGAAGGGCAGTTGGAGCATCCGCGCGGCGCGCCCGCGCCTGTCGCGCCGTACGTCCAGATCGATGAGGACGAGCACCACCGGCGCGATGAACAGCATCTGGAAGAGGGCGACGGTGATGACGAAGGAGGTGTCGCCCAGGACGTGTACGGCGACGGGGATCCCGAGGTTGGCGGAGTTGACGTAGCCCGCCGCCATCGCGCCGATGGCCTGTTCTGCCTGGCCGCGCCGGTACACCCAGCGGCTGATCAGCAGTCCCGCGGCGAAGACGGCGATCAGGCTGAGGGCGAAGACGAGGACGCCGACGTTCAGCAGGGCGGTCACATCCGCGCCCGCCATCGCCAGGAACAGCAGGGCCGGCATGGCGAAGGTGAAGGCGAAGCGCCCGAGGACGTGCTGGGCCTGCCCGCCGAGGACGTCCTGACGTGCGGCCACCCAGCCGAGGCCGGTGATCACCCAGATGGGCAGGAAGCCGAAGAGGACGGCGTTCATCCTCTCCGCCGCCCGGATCCGGCCGCCGACGGCCGCCGTATGTGTATGTGCCCGGCTTCAGAAGAGGTCACCGGCCTCAGCATGCCGGACGCGAGGCGCGGCCGGGCACCCGCCCCCGCCGGCCGGTCATCCGCCGGATCGCGGGTCCGCCGAGCGCCGAAGCCGGAAACCCCCGTACGGGGCCGGTGCGTCGTCCACCGGCCCCGTGCGGAGGTTCCGTGCTGTTTCGGCCGCGCCCGTCAGCGGCCGTAGCGGATCAGGGCACGCACCATGCGGCACGTCGTGTCCGACGGCGGACGGATGCCGATCGACGCGGCCGTCGAACGTATCCGCCGGTTGTTCGCGTTCGCCGGGTGGTAGACGCCCGAGTCGAGCAGGGCGATGGCGAGGCGCATGGCCTTCAGACGGCGGTTGTGGGTCTCGTACCACTCGCGGGGCTGTCCCGCGGGAAGTGGCTTGCGCTGCACGGATCGGGTGGCTGGCGGTGTGATGTCGAAGAGCTTCGTCGTGATTGTGGCAACGGCCATCGGCGACCTCCCGGCACGGTGGTGGAACCCTCACGAACACTTACAATTCTACCGCCCCCCACTGACAATCGCCCCTGGCCAGACGGTGTTTGAGGGCGACTTCGCGGCCTTCGCCGCGATATTCGGCGGCGCACCCGGAGCCGCTCCTGTATCGTCCGGCGGACCACGTCACACAGGGAGGTGAGCCCGATGCGCGACACCCGAACTCTCCGGGCCCTCCTGGCCCTCGCGGCCGTCTGAGCCGCGCGCCCAGGAGCAGTCCGGACACGGACAGATTCTCCTGAGCGAAGGAAGACATGACAGCCGAGCAGTTCCGGATCTCCGTATCCGACGACGTACTCCACGACCTGCGTGAGCGACTGAACCGCACCCTCTTCACCACGGCATCCGACAGCACCTTCTGGGCGGCGGGGGTCGACCCCGGCCGTCTGCGTGAGCTGGTCGCCCACTGGGCGGACGGGTTCGACTGGCGGCGGGCTGAGGCCGCCCTCAACGCGTATCCGCACCGTATCGCCGAAGTGGCGGGCCGGCCGGTGCACTTCGTGCACATCCGGGGCACACGGGCCGAGGGCGCGCCCGCGCCCCTGCCCCTGATCATGACGCACGGCTGGCCGAGCAGCTTCGTCGAGATGCTGAAGGCCGCCGAGCGGCTGGCCGATCCGGCCGCGTACGGCGGTGATCCGGCCGACGCCTTCGACGTGGTCGTCCCGTCACTGCCCGGTTTCCTCTACTCGGCGCTGCCCGACGGGCCGTTCACCCGCCGACGCGTCGCCGAGATCTGGCACGAGCTGATGACCGGCACCCTCGGATACGAGAGGTACGGCGCCTTCGGCGGGGACATCGGGGGCGGGGTCACGCAGTGGCTCGGCGCCCTGTACCCCGGCCATGTCGCCGGGATCCACGTCACCTCCGCCGTGATCCCGTCCGACTTCGGGGACCGGCCGGCGACGCCCGAGGAGCAGGCGTACCTCGAAGCCCTCAGCGCCTACGACATCGGTGACCAGGGCTACAGCGAGATCATGTGGACCAGGCCCGACACGATCGCCGCGGCGCTCATGGACTCCCCCGCCGGGCTTCTCGCCTGGATCATCGACAAATACCGGGACTGGAGCGACTGCGGCGGCGATCTGGAGAGCCGCTGGGACAAGGACACGCTGCTGACGATCGCGACGCTGTACTGGGCGACGGGCAGCATCGGCTCGTCCTTCCGGCAGTACTACGACTACCCGCTCAACAAGCCGGTGCCGACGATCCATGTGCCGGCGGCCGTGACCCTGAGCCGCGAACCGGCGCTGGCGGGACTGCCCCGCAGCCTCGCCGAACGGCTCTGCGCCGATCTGCGGCACTGGAGCACGCCGGGGCGCGGCGGGCACTTCATGGCGCACGAGGAGCCGGAGCAGGTGGTGGACGAACTGCGGGCGTTCTTCGGGCCGTTGAGGACCACGGGCTGATGTAGCGGGAAACGGGGGGGCGGTCGGTCCGTGGTGCGGAAGTCGCCGCCGGGGCTCTTGAGCGGTACGGGCTCCGCGCTCGTACGTAACGGCACACGGAACCCAGTCGGCCGCCCCCCGCGGCCGGGAACAGGAGCCCCCACGTGTCGCGGAAGAAGTCCGTCAGCCGGAAGAAGAAGATCGCCCTGCTCGTCGGCGCGGTCGCGTTGGTGGGCGGCACCGCCGTGGCGATGACCGGCACCAGTCAGGCCTCGGTGGAGTGCGACGGGCTGACCACCGCTCTCGCCGGCAATCAGCGCTTCATCGACGACCAGCGGGCCGCTCCGGACGCCCTGTCCGAGGCGCGGATCAAGAACCGGCAGGACGTGATCGAGGAGATCAGGCGGAAGCAGGCGGCGTCCGGGTGCGAGGTGGGCGCGAGTGACACCGGCGCCGCGCCCCCGGCCCAGGCGGCGCCGCCTGCCGCCGGTGCTGGAAACGAGGCCGGGGACGCGGGCTCGGGTCAGGGCTCGGGCGCGGGCGCGGGTGAGGGCAACGGCACAGGCCAGGTCGGCGAGGTCGTCTGCGCCGGATCGACCGTCACCCTGTCCGGTGAGGCCGGCGCCCCGGCCGCGTCGAGCAACGAGTTCCCCGTCGGCACCACACTCAAGGTGACGAACCTCGACAACGACAAGTCGACCACCGTGCGGGTCACCGCGCCGTCGGGCAGCTGCGCGCTGCTCAACGACGCGGCGTTCGAACAGGTCCGTGAGCCGGGCAAGTTCCTCATCCGCAACGCCCGGATCGAGCGCGTGGGCTGACCCGGGCCGCCCGGCCGCCCCGGTCAGGGGCGGCCGAGCTGCCCCTCCGCCTCCGCGAGGATCTCCGTCAGCCGCAGGCCGAACCGCACGTCGCACGCGTGCGGCCGGCCCGTCCGCGCCGCCGTGAGCAGCGCGTCGATCGCCAGGCCGAAGGTGTCCGCCGGGTCGCCCCACTGCTCGGGAAGCACCACCGTCCCGTGCTCGCCCCGCAGTTCGAAGCCGGCGCCCGCGCCGTTCACGGGCGCGCTCAGGCTCAGCACCGCCGAACTCGTCACGCCCGACGTGTGGGTGAGCACCAGATGCGTGAGGTCGGGCTCGGTCCGTACGGCCGTCACGGCTGTCACATCGCCCAGTACGGGCAGCAGCGCGGAGAGCGCGTGCGGGCCCACGTCCCACAGGCCGCCCTTCTCGCGGCGCCAGGGCGAGTCCGCGTAGGGGCTGTTCTCGCTGCCCACCCCGTACAGCGCGCCGAGCCAGTGGGCGCGCGCGGTGAACCAGCCGCCGAGCGCCGCCTGTTCCTCGACCCACTCCGCCGTCCCGGCGGCGAACCGCAGCGTGCAGAAGACCAGCGAGGCGACACCGGCCCGCTCGGCGGCGTCCGCCACGGCGCGCGCGCCCGGCACGGTCGTCGCGACCGGTTTGTCCATCAGGAGATGGCAGCCGGCCGCCGCCGCGCGGGCGGCGAGCGGCGCCTGGATGTCGGGCGGCAGGGCGAAGGCGACGGCGTCGCTCACGGCGAGCAGCGCGTCGAGCCCGTCCAGCCCGCCCGCACCGGCGCCGCCCTCACCCCCGCCCGCGTACGCCGTGGTGTCGTGGGCGGCGGCGAGCGCGGCGGCGGCCTCGGGGCGCCGCCCCCAGACACCGCTGAACGAGACGTCCGGGTGGGCCGCGATGGCGGGGGCGTGGGTGCGTTCGGCCCAGGGGCCGGTGCCGAGGAGTGCGATGCGTAGCTGGCTCATATGGATCAGTGTGCCGTCAGCACCCCGCCCCGGCCCAGGGAGGCCCGGGAATTGGGTGGCGCCGTACGGGACCCCCGGTGCTACGTTTCAGGGGCCGGCCGCGGGCCTCCGGTGCGACTTCCGGGACTTGCCTCTGAAGCGACAATTTCGCTGTTCGCGCCCCCATGCCCCGGCCGGCTTCAGCATGTCCGGGGACAGGGGGAAGCATGACGCACACCGCCGCCGATCTGATCGCGGCCGAGGACGTGCTGCTGTTCGTCAACGCCGCCGTCACATCCACGGGACAGCGCGAGTTCCGCTCCCGGGCGTCCTCGCAGCGGCTGTCGCTCGACTTCCTCCATGAGTACGTACGGGTCAACTACCGCACCGTGTACGCCGCTTCGCTCGCGCTCGACATCAACGACCACAACGCGGCCCGGGTCGTGGAGCAGTTGCTGCGTACGGCGGGCGAGGCGGGCGGGGAGCAGAAGCGGACCGAGGGCCGGCTGATCGCCGCCCGGCTGGCGCTGCTGCCGCCGCAGCGCGTCTACCGGCTGTTCCGCGCGCTGCGCGCCGCGAGGGTCGGCAACCGCCGTACCCGCGCGATCCTGCGCGACTGGCTGGCGGCGCGGCCGGATCTGGGGCACGACGCGGTGAAGTACCGCGCGGGGCTGAAGACCGCGGCGCGCCACCTCCATCTGCCGCTGCGGACGACGGACGAGAACCCCGCCGTCGAGGGCGAGTTGGGCGACTTTCTCTTCGAGCCTGGCGTGCGCCCGCGCTACGAGCATCCGTTGCTCGACGCGTACCGTCGCGCGCACTACGAGCAGGGCGCGATCTACGAGCTGCCCTTCACCGTCGCCGAGGGGTTCGCGGCCAAGCACGGCGTGCGGCGCGAGGCGTTCGTGGAGCGGATCGCACCCCGGATGACACGGCTGGAGCGACTGCGTACGCAGCGTGCGGCGGGCGCGGACGTGGCGGGCGCCGCCGTGCGGACGGATCTCTCGGTCATGCCGCTGACCAGGCTCGCGCTGTACACCCTGGCGCTGACGGTCGACGAGCGGGTGCGCCGGCGTGCGGAGCTGACGGGCGCGCTGCGCTCGGCGGCGCGCCGGGCGGCGGGGCCGTACGCCGGGACATGGGGGCGCGTCGCCGCCGTACTGGACGACAGCTACTCCGCGTCGGGCTCCGGCGTGAAGCGCCGCCGTCCGCTCGCCGTCGCGCTCGGCGGTCACTTCCTGCTGGAGGCGCTGGCGGCGCCGGGGGCGTACGGCGCGTGGTGGACGTCGGGCCGTACGGATCCGCTGCTGGTACGGCCGTACGGACCCACGCCGCTGGGCATGCGCGTCATCGACGCGCTGGAGTACGCCCCCGAGCGTCTGGTCGTCGTCTCGGACGGCTGGGACAACGCGCCTCCGGGGCTGGCGGGCGAGGTGCTGCGGGTGTGGCGTACGCGGCTGGACCGGGAGCGTCGTACGACGGTCACGCATCTGAATCCGGTCTACGACGCGGACGGCTTCGACGTGCGCCGGCTGGCGGCGGGTGTGCCGACGGCGGGGATCCGGGACGCGGAGGATCTGCCGGCGCTGGTGGAGATCGCGCAGTTCGCCGAGGGCCGGACGGGCCTGGCCGAGCTACAGGCGTATCTGGACCGGCGGATCGAGAGCTTTCTGCGTACCTACGACAGGGGCGGGGCGACATGACGGGGCTGGACTTCACCGGGCTGACCGCCCGCCCGGCGCAGGTGTGGGGCGGTGTCCGGCTCGTGCCGCTGGTGCGTGCGGAGCCGGTGCCGGGGCTGCGGCTGCACCGGGAGGTGTACGACCGCTTCGGCGAGGTCCTGGTGTCGCCGGGCGTCAGCTATGTGTCGTACATCCCGCACGGGCTCGTCGCCGACTGGTCCGGCGAGCGGCCGGCCGACCGGCCGGCCACCCAGTCGGCGGCGTACGGCACGCAGTTGGACACCGCGCGGCCCACGGCCATGACCGTCGAACGGCACCACCGCATGGTCAAGCGCCGCCCGTCGAAGGGGAAGAAGGGGCAGCCGGCCGGCGCCGTGGCGCGCTGCCGGTTCCTGCCGCTGCACCTGGCCATGGAGGGCTATCTGGCGCTGCACTTCGGCGGGCCGACGATCGCCTGGCAGGAGTGGTCGCGGGAGGCGGTGCGGCAGGGGCTCTCGCCGCGTTCGGAGGCCGCCTATCTGGGGCTGGACGTGCCCGGACTGGCCGACGCGCTGCGGGTCTTCGAGATCCATCCCGACCAGTGCGGGGTGATGGTGTACGTCGCGGACGCGCTCGCCGCGGCGTTCGTGGTGCCGCACCCCGACGACTACCGCTCTCTGCACCCGACGCTGCTCCAGGACATGTACGGGGAGCTGATCCACCAGTACGGCTACTTCGGCGGCCCCGTACCGGACTTCGAGGCGCGCCTCGGGGACGGGCGGCACATCGCGACCCTCGCGGAGCTGCGGGCCGCCGCGCGGGAGCAGGAGCGGGCGTGGAGCGAGTCGCACGACACGGTCATGGCGCGTGAACTGCTCGGCACGTCGTACTCGTTCGAGCGGGTGCGCCGTATGGCGTCGTTCGACATGTACCGCTTCCTGCCGCCGTTCCGCGTCGATTCCGACGGGCAGCACATCGGTGAGCTGATCACCGACCACAAGGGGCGCACCGCGTATCTGAAGACGTTCCGGCTGGCCCCGGCGCAGATCAGACGGGGGCATCTGCTGAACAGTCTCGCCGACAACGACTGGCATCTGCCGCGTACGGCGGAGCGGTTGGGCACCACGCCCGAGGAGATCGTGCGCCGGGTGCGCGCGGCGGGCTTCGGCTCGCTGCTGCGCTGACGGGGCACGGCTTCGGCGGCGTTGCCGGCGTTGCCGGCGTTGTCGGCGTTGTCGGTGGCCTGTGCCAGAGTGCTGCCCATGCTGGCCATCAGGGTGAAGACGGAGAACTGGCAGGAATACGAGCGGATCTCGGCGGACCGCCTCGGTGAGCTGATCGCGCGGATAGGGGGTGTCGACGATCAGTTCGTGACGGTGGACCGGATCCCCGACCGGCCGAACGTGTTCATCCAGGTCGCGCGGGACAGCGCCGAGAGTTACACGCTGGAGCACCGGGACGGCTCGGCCGGCGCCATGTTCGGCACGGAGCTGCCGGACGCGGCGTCGGTGACCCGGATCATGGTGGCGTGGGCCCGCCAGGAGGACGGCTGGGACGCGGGCGTGGACTGGGAGCGGGTGGAGCTGCCGCCGGTCGAGCCGGTGCCCGAGCTGGACGAGAAGACGCGGGAGGAGATCGAGGAGTATGTCCGGGGGCTGATCAGGCGCGGCTACGACGGACGGGCGCAGCTCGCCGAGGACGCCGAGGAGTGGCTGGTGGACGGGGACGAGCGACCGGTCTCGGCCGCGCAGGCGCGGGGAATCGTGGACCGGCTGTGGCTGGAGCGCGTCGAGGAGCAGACCGGGTGGGAGGGCGAGACCGACCCGGAGCGGATCACGGCGGTGTTCGCCGGGCTGGACGAGCGGGGCATCGTGGCCCGGGAGAATTTCACCTGCTGCCGGAGCTGCGGGCTGGCCGAGATAGGCGCGGAGCGTGCGGAGAGCGACACCCGGGAGGTGCGGGGCTTCGTCTTCTTCCACCGGCAGTGCACGGAGGCGGCGGCGGCCGGGGCCGGGCTGTCGCTCTACTACGGAGGGTTCGACGGCTCGGAGGGGACCACGGCGGCGGTGGGCAGGGAGGTCACGGCGGCCCTGTCGTCGGCGGGGCTGCCGGTGAAGTGGGACGGTTCGCCGGGGTCGGCGATCGAGGTCACGGAGCTGGACTGGCGCAAGCGGCTGGGCTGAGCCGCGAGGCGGGGCGGTACCGGGGCCGGACCGGCGGCGCCGGGCTTTCGTGAACGGGTTGTCGATCCCATGAACGGCCCATGAAATCACCAAGGGATCCTTTTCACGTATCGCCCTTTGAAAGGCACTGCTGCTACGGCCCCGTATCTGCTTCAATGAGGCCATGGCCAGCCTTCAGCACGACGCGTCGGGTCGCATCGACCTTGAGCCGTTCTGGCCGTCCCGGCAGCACCACGACTTCGACCGGGTGTGTTGCCGCGCGAGGAACGCGCCGGCCCTCTAAAGCCTCTCCCCAGGCCTTCGGCCGTCGCGAATGACGTACGTCCCGTCCTGTCGACTCGACGACATCCTTCGCGCGAAAGAGCTGACCCCTCATGGCGAACTCCCGTCCTTTCTCCTCCGTCACCGCGGCCACCGCCGCCGCGACATCGACCACGGCCACCGCGACCGCCTCCGGCCGGCACCGACTGCGAGCCGTCGACCGTGACGAGGTCGTGCCCCTCGTGGCGCCCGACGCGGCCGGCCGGCTGGTGGACTTCCTGCCGCCCGGCTCCACCTGGCTGCCGGCCCCGGCGCACACCCTGCCGACACTGCCGGGCCGGCCGCCGATGGTCGGCTACCTCGTCCTCGTACCGGCCGACCAGCACCCGGCCCCCGACGCCGACTCCCGTACCGACGAGGGACCGGTGCGGATCGACTCCGTCAAGCGGACCGTCGAGGTGGACGGCCGCCCGCTGGATCTGACGTATCTCGAATTCGAGCTGCTCGCGCATCTCGTGGCGCACCCCCACCGGGTGCACACCCGCGACCAGTTGGTCACCACCGTCTGGGGTTACGGGCATGTGGGCGACGGCCGGACCGTGGATGTGCATGTGGCCAGGCTGCGCCGGAAGCTGGGCGCCGAGCACCGGCAGACGATCCGGACGATCCGGCGGGTCGGTTACAAGTACGTCCCGTAGGTCCGGCCTCCGGACCATGACACGGGTGAGGCCCCCGCCGGGCGGACCGGCGGGGGCCTCGTACGTCTGCCGGGGTGGCCGCTACGTCGTCGCGCGGGCGCGCGCCACGGCGCCCAGCACCACGTCCAGGACCAGGAACGCCACCAGCGTGACACCGAGCAGCGGGACGAACCAGCCGACCAGCGCCGCCGCCGCGATCAGCGGCAGCAGCACGGGCAGCGGCACCTTGCGCCACGTACCGCGTGCCATCGGTCTGCCCACGCCCAGCTTCCGGTCCTGGGTGGGCCTGCGCTGCCACCACATGCGGTAGCCCCACACGATGATCAGGATCAGCGAGAGGGCGAGGGCGGCGAGCAGCAGCTGGTTGACGAGGCCGAACGTGAGACCCATGTGGGCGTCGATGCCGATCCGGGTGAGCTGGGCCAGCAACGGGTAGTCGCCGAAGCGCAGTTCGTCGAGGATGAGTCCGGTGCCGGGGTCGACGGCGACCGAGTCCAGCCGGACCGGGAAGGTGTTGTCCCGCTGCGCGACGACGTACGCCGTACCGTCGGCGGGCGGCTTCACGACCACCGGTCCGTCGAGTCCGGCCTGGCGCGCGGCGGTCAGGGCGTTGTCGATGCCGATGTCCATGCCCTCGTGGTCACCGCCCGGCCCGCTGTCGCCGCCGTGGCCCTCGTGCCCTTCGTGGCCCCCGGCACCGGCCGCGGCGCCGTCGCCGCCCTTCAGGGTGGCCGAGACGACGGGCGTGGCGCCGCCCAACTGGTCCTGTACGGCGCCGATGTTGGCGCCCGCGTACGTCGACCAGGTCAGTCCGGTCGCGGACAGCAGCACGAACCCGGTAGCCGCCCAGAGGCCGAGCGAGCCGTGCCGGGAGAGCGTTCTGCGGCGTCCGGTGGCGCCGGACTCGGGCCGCAGCAGGGCCCGCTTGGAGGTCCTTCTGCGGCCGATCCACAGCAGCAGCCCGCCGAGCGCGACGACCCACAGCCAGCTGGCGGCCAGCTCGCTGTAGATACGGCCGGGTTCGCCGAGGTGGAGGTGGCGGTGGAGTTCGGAGAGCCAGGTGCGCAGCGGGAGGGCGCCGGAGGTGCCGTAGCTGTCGAGTTCGCCGCGTATCTGGGCGGTGTGCGGATCGACGAACACGGCCAGCGACTTGCTCTCCTCGCTGTCCGGCATCGTCATCAGGACCCGGGTGGACTCCTCGTCGTCGGACGAGGGCCAGACGGCGGTGACCTTGCCGTCGGGGTGCTCGGCGCGTGCCGCCTCGACCTGGTCGGTGAGCATGGCCGTACGGTCGCTGTCCGGGGAGCGCAGCTCCTGGCGGTAGACGATCTTCTCCGCCTGGTACGAGAGCGAGTAGAGCAGCCCCGTGGTGGCGGCGATCAGCAGGAGCGGGGCGATGAGCAGACCGGCGTAGAAGTGCAGCCGCAGGACGAGCGGTCGCACCGCGCCCCAGGTGCTGGTGGGGTCGGCGGCGACGGGCGGCTTCTTGTCGCCCTTCTTCTTCTCGCCCTGCTTCTTCTCGCCCGCTTTCTTCGGTGCTGCCTCGGTACGTGGGGAGTCGGCGCCCTGTACGGGGTCGTCAATGGCCATGACTGTCCTAGGAGTTGGCGTGGCACGGGGAAGTGGACCCCCGGGCCCCGCCCAGGTCAGACCATGGCGGCGGCGGCCCCGGAGGCCGTCGTACGGATCGGGAGCGCGCGGTGTACGGGCGGGCCGCGCCGGGACACGGCGTGGGCCAGCAGGGTGCCGCGCGGCCGGTGCGGCGCGCGGGTGCGGTGCCGGGGCCGTACGGGCTGCGGTACGGCGAGGGGCCGGGGCACGGCGAGCAGCAGCCCGAGCGGGGTGAAGGCGAAGGCGGCGACGGTCTCGGCGAGCCGGAAGAAGGCCGCCTCGCCCCGGGCCAGCCAGAGCGCGCAGACGGCGCCGGCGAGCAGATGGGCGGCGAGCATGCCGGGCGAGGTGTCGCCGACGGCCGTCAGCACGGCGCCGACGGTGCCTTCCGCACCCGGCCCCGGAACCGCACCCGTACCCGCGCCGGTGCTCGCGCCCGTTGTCCCGCCCTGCCCCATGCCCGCCGGCGTATGACCGTGGCCCGCCGGCGACATCGCGCCGTGCGTCCCGGCGGCCGTGAACGTCACATGCAGCGCGGCCTGCGCGGTGAGCACGGCGGGCCCGATGAACCCGATGCCCCGGCGCCGCCCGCCCGCGAGCCACGACAGCGCGGCGATCACCGCGAAAGCCAACGTAAGCACACCGAGCGGAAGTTCATGGCTGGACATGGACGAATGCCCCACCGCCGCCAAGGTCACGCACACCGCCGCGAGGACCGCGGCCCGCAAGGCGCGCATCGGCGACCGGGCATCTGTCATGGTGCGCTCATGCTGCCATCCCCGCGCCGTGTGCGGCAGATGGTGCGTACGGCGCTGACCTGCTATGCCCGCAGCAGAACGGATCCGGTATCCGGACAGTCGCGTGGCAGGGTTCGATTATGAGACTTCTGATTCTGGGCGGTACCGAGTTCGTGGGCCGCGCCGTGGCCGAGGCGGCGCTCGCGCGGGACTGGCAGGTGACGGTCTTCCACCGCGGCCTGCACGAGGCACCGGCGGGGGTGCGCGTCCTGCACGGCGACCGCACCACTCCGGACGGGCTGGCGGCCCTCACCGACGGGGCTCTCGCGGACCCGGTCGGGGACCGGTGGGACGTGGTGGTCGACACCTGGTCGGCCGCGCCGTCCGCCGTACTGGAGACGGCCCGGCTGCTGGCCGGCCGGGCGGAGCGGTACGCGTACGTGTCCAGCCGTTCCGTGTACGCGTATCCGACCCCCGCCGGCCTCGACGAGACCGGCCCGCTGGTGGACGGCGCGTCGGCCGACGCCGGGCGGTTGGACTACGCGCGGGACAAGCGCGGCGGCGAGCTGGCCGCCGAGGCGGTCTTCGGGGAGCGCGCGCTGCTGGTGCGCCCGGGGCTGATACTCGGCCCCTGGGAGAACGTGGGGCGGCTGCCTTGGTGGCTGGGGCGTATCGCGCGCGGCGGCCCGGTGCTCGCTCCGGGACCGGCCGACAACCCGCTCCAGTACATCGACGTACGCGATCTCGCCGAGTGGACGCTCGACGCGGCGGCGGCCGGCCTCGGGGGCGCGTACAACGTGGTGAGTCCGCCGGGTCACAGCACGATGGGCGAACTGCTGGAGGCGTGTGTCAGGACCACCGGGTCCGACGCCGAGCTGCGCTGGACGGACCCGGACGCGATCATCGCCGCCGGGGTGGAGCCGTGGACCCAGCTGCCGATCTGGCTGCCGCGCGGTGAGGTGCACGACATGATGCACGCCGGTGATGTCTCCAAGGCACTGGCGACGGGGCTGCGGTGCCGGCCGGTGGCGGAGACCGTCCGTGACACCTGGGCCTGGCTGGAGTCGGTCGGCGGCGAGGCCCCGCAGCGCCCGGACCGGCCGGAGGTCGGTCTGGCGCCGGAGGTGGAGGCGGCCCTGCTGAACTCCTAGACAGTCGCGCCGTGGCCGCTGGGAGAGCCGGGGGCGGGGGGTGCCGGGGGTGCCCGAGTGGTGCTAGGTACACCCCCGATTGGGGGCGGAGACAGCTCCCGTCCGACGCCTCCCGCCCGGCAGACTGATGGTCGTGCCCGTCAGTCGGGCCGAGGCCGGCCGGTCGCCGATGGGGCACGGGCGACGAGGAAAGGGAATGACCATGAGCGGGACACCAGGCGTGGCGAAACGAACAGTCGTGGAGTCGGCGACGACCGCCGGCCGGGGGCTGGTGCTGGGGTTCACCGCCATCGCCGGTTCGGTCACGCTGTTCGTCCTGTCGGTCATCTCGATCGCCTTCATCCTGATCGGTATCGGTGTCTTCACCACGCCCTACGTCCTGACGGCCGTACGGATGCACGCCAACCAGCGCCGGCTGCTGGCGGCCACCTGGTCGGACGTGAAGATCCCGGTCCCGTACCGCCCGATGCCCGCCGATCTGCGGACCGGCGTCACCGGCCTGGTGGAGCGGACCACGCTGATGCTGAAGGATCCGGCGACCTGGCGGGACCTGGGGTGGCTGATGGTGGACATGACGGCGGGCGCGACGGTGGCCCTGCTGTCCATGGCGCTGTTCGTCTACCCGCTGGAGGGCCTGGTGCTGGCGGCCGGACTGTGGCGGGTCTTCGAGAACGACGCGTACTGGTACGGCTTCGTCCCGGTCGACAGCCAGCTGACCGGCCTGTTCGCCGCCCTGCTCGGCGCCGTGCTGTTCGCGGTGGGCGTGCGGTACGCGAACGACATCCAGCGCGGCTACTTCCTGCTGGCCAGGGCCATGCTCGCGCCCGACCACGACCAGCGGCTGGAGCAGCGCGTCGCCCATCTCACCGAGACCAGGCACGACGCCGTGGACACCTCCGCCGCCGAACTGCGCCGCATCGAGCGAGACCTGCACGACGGCGCCCAGGCCAGGCTGGTCGCCATGGGCATGGACCTGGGCACGATCGAGGCGCTGATCGAGAAGGACCCGGCCAAGGCGAAGGAGCTGATCGCCAACGCCCGTAAGTCATCCGCCGAGGCGCTGACGGAGCTGCGTGACCTCGTACGGGGCATCCACCCGCCGGTCCTGGCCGAGCGCGGGCTGGGTGACGCGGTGAAGGCGCTGGCGCTGCGGCTGCCGGTGGAGACCGACGTGGAGGTGGATCTGCCGGGCCGCGCCGACGCGCCGGTGGAGTCGGCGGCGTACTTCGCGGTCAGCGAGATCCTGACCAACGCGATAAAGCACTCCGGGGCGGACCGGATCTGGATCGACATGACCTACGCGGAGTCCATGCTGCGGATCACGGTCGGTGACAACGGGGGCGGCGGCGCGAAGATCGGTTCCGGTACCGGGCTGAGCGGACTGGAGCGCCGACTCGGTACATTCGACGGCATCCTGGCCGTCAGCAGCCCCGCGGGCGGCCCCACCATGGTCACCGTGGAGATCCCTTGCGAGTTGTCCTAGCCGAAGATCTCTTCCTGCTCCGTGACGGCCTGGTCCGGATGCTGGAGGCGTACGACTTCGAGGTCCTGGCCGCCGTGGAGACCGGACCCGAACTGACCAAGGCATTCGCGGAACTGAGGCCGGACGTCGCCGTCGTCGACGTCCGGCTTCCGCCGTCGCACACGGACGAGGGCCTCCAGTGCGCCCTCGCCGCGCGCAGGGAACGGCCGGGGCTGCCCGTCCTCGTCCTGTCGCAGCACGTGGAGCAGTTGTACGCGCGCGAACTGCTGGCCGACGGCAACGGTGGCATCGGCTATCTGCTCAAGGACCGGGTCTTCGACGCCGACCAGTTCATCGACGCGGTGCGCCGGGTCGCCGGCGGCGGTACGGCGATGGACCCCCAGGTCATCCAGCAACTCCTGTCCCGCAGGGCGCAGGACAAGCCGATCGGCCAGCTGACGCCGCGTGAGCGGGAGGTCATGGAGCTGATGGCGCAGGGGCGGTCGAACGCGGCGATCGCCGCCCAACTCGTCGTCACGGAGCGGGCGGTGTCCAAGCACACGTCGAACATCTTCGGGAAGCTGGGGCTGCCGGTGTCGGACGACGACAACCGGCGCGTACTCGCGGTGATCGCCTATCTGGACCGGGGACAGCAGTGACGGGCTGACACCCCCTGTGCCCAAGGGGCCGCCGGGCGGGGTGTGTTGGGGGCATCCGCCCGGTTTGTTGATGGAGATTTCTATGAAACATCGCGGCGGCTGAACAGGCCGCGAATGACGTCCGTATGGAACGGAGCGCTTCCTCCCCACGCCGGAGATCCCCCTGAACCGGCACCGAAGCTTGAGGAGTTCCATGGGACGCACAAGAAAACGCTCGACCGTGGCGAACCGGGCCATCGCGGCCTCGGCGGCCTTGATTCTGGGCGGGGGTGGGCTGGTAGCGGTAAATGTCTACGCATCCGCGGGAGAAGGCCGCTCCGGTCAGGAGCAGCGGATCGAGAATGCCGGACGGCAGATGTCCACCATCGACTGTCCCGAAGTCGCCAATGAGCTGACCAAGGTACCGAGGCGGGCCCGTGCGGCGGTCGACCGGGAACTCGCCCGGATGGATACGCAGATCACCGACGCGTACAAGCGGTTCGCCGACAACAAGGCGAAGCTGGAGAGAGATCCGAAGCTTACCGAGAAGAAGATTCTCAAGCCGCTGAAGCAGAAGAGGCTCGCCAGCCTCAAGAAGATCCGTTCCGCGCTCAAGCGCGCGGGGCACTGGCAGAAGAGCCTGGACTCGCTCGCCCCGTGCACCATGCGGCCCGATGACGACAGCACCAACGAGGGTGATCCGGGCGGCGGCCAGAACGGCGGCCAGGGTCAGAACGGTGGTCAGGGCGAGAACGGTGGCCAGGGCCAGAACGGCGGGCAGGACGGCGGGCAGGGTCAGAACGCGGGCCAGGACGGCGGGCAGGGCGGCGGCGACGGCGGTCAGCCGCCCGGCAACGGCCCCGACGCCTCCGACTTTGTCGACATCCAGTCCATCGAGCCGAACAGCCAGGAGCCCCAGCCCGGCGAGCAGGCCTCGACCGGCAACTTCACCACCGAGTGCGGGCGCAACGAGAACGGTCTCTTCAACTCGGACAACGTCATCGCCGCGCCCGGCGTGAGCAACGGCGCCCACCACAAGCACGACTACATCGGCAACCAGGCCAACAACGCCTTCGCCAGCGACGACGACCTGGCCAACGGTGAGACGACCTGCAACGAGCAGGGTGACAAGTCCACCTACTACTGGCCGGTGATCCGTCTCCAGAACGGCCAGAACGAGGCCGACGCGAACGAGGACGGCGGCGGCAAGGACGGCAACGTCGGAGAGATCCAGACCCCGTCCGAGGTCACGCTCCAGTTCGTCGGCAGCCCGGTGTCGAAGGTCACGGCCATGCCCCGCTTCCTGCGCATCATCACCGGTGACGCGAAGGCGTTCGTCAACGGCGACGCCAACGCGAATGCCTCGTGGAGCTGCACCGGATTCGAGGAGCGCCAGCTGAAGGACAAATACCCGATCTGCCCGGCGGGCAGCCAGGTGGTGCGTTCGTTCAATTTCCAGAGCTGCTGGGACGGACAGAACACCGACAGCGCGAATCACCGCACCCATGTGGCGTTCGCCGATCAGAACGGTCAGTGCCAGGAGGGATTCCAGGCGATTCCACAGCTCAAGCAGCGGATCGTGTACGACATTCCGCCGGGGCCCGGATTCGCGGTGGACTCGTTCCCCGAGCAGTTGCACAAGCCCATCACCGACCATGGCGACTTCATCAATGTCTTCGACGAGGACGTGATGAACAAGATGGTCGACTGCATCAACACCGGTAAGGAGTGCAATTAGCGAAGTGACGCGCTGACGTGATGAAACGGTGAGGTGATGTCGGACGCCGGCCGGGCTGTGCACAACAGCCCGGCCGGCGTCCCGCGCCGTCAGCCCGGTGTGGGGTGGCCCGAGTGCCCCTCGGTCCCGTGGTCGCCACCGCCGGTCCCGTGGTCGCCACCGGTGCCGTGCTCCTCGCCGCCGTCGCCGCCGGCGCCGTGGTCCTCGCCGCCCGCGCCGTGCTCCGGGGCCGTCTCGACCGTCCCGCCCAGCTTGCCGCGCAGCGACTCGACCACCTTCGCGTCGCCGCTGGCCACCCACTTCCTGCCGACGAGATACGACCCGCCGTAGTCGTTCGCCTCGTTGATCCACTCACGCAGACCCCGGTCGGTCGCGAACGTGGTGAGGATGTATCTCCCGTAGCCCGTCTTGCAGTTGGCCTGACGCAGCTCCTCCGCGTCGGTCTGCACGTTGGGGTCACATTCGGCCTTCTCGGCCAGTTGTTCGAGGCTCCCGGTCGCCGTCCTCGGCTCGTCGGGGGCCTCGTCGTCGTTCGCGCCGCAGCCGCTCAACAGGGCCAGGGCGAGGGCCGGCACCAGCAGTGCCACTCGGGGTCGCTCGGTACGCATTCGGCCATCGTGCCCTCTCCACAAGCCCCCGCGCGGGTGAACGACGCATCACATCGTTGCCCACCCCCCTCCCCGTCATTAACGTGCGCTCCGCATACACCTGTTGTCACTCCCCGTGACCGCTCCCCCGTAACTGAGGACAGAGGACCGCTGATGACCGAGCTGCCGAGTCCCATCCCTCCCGCCACTCATGCCACTCCCGCCACTTCCGGCATTCCCTCCCGGCGCGCGGTGCTGGCCGGCGCCGGTGCGATCGGCGTCGGTACGGCGCTGGCCACGCACTCCCCCGCGACGGCCCGCCCGGCCGCGCCGTCGGCCCCCGCCGACCCGTCCGGCCCGGCCGACCCGGCCACCGTGAGCGCCGCCGCCCGCGCCGCCGTGGGACGCCTGCTCCCGCGCCACGCCGACCAGTTCCGCTTCCGGGTGGTGCGCGGCGCCGAGCGGTTCCGGGTCGCCGGGTCCGCCGGCCGGATCGAGGTGTCGGGCACCGACGCCGGCGTCCTGCTCACCGGGGTGCACTGGTATCTGAAGTACGAGTGCGGCACCCACCTCAGCTGGTCGGGCAGCCGGCTCGACCTCCCCGCCACCCTGCCCGCGCCCCGCCGCCCGCTGGAGCGTTCGGCGACCGTACGGCACCGGTTCGCCCTCAACGACACCCACGACGGCTACACCGCCCCGTACGCCGACTGGCCGCGCTGGGAGCGGATGCTCGACATCCTCGCCCTGCACGGCTGCAACGAGGTCCTCGTCACCACCGGCCAGGAGGCCGTCTACCACCGGCTGCTGACCGAGTTCGGCTACTCCGACACCGAGGCCCGTACCTGGCTCCCCGCGCCCTCCCACCAGCCGTGGTGGCTGCTCCAGAACATGAGCGCGTACGGCGGCCCGCTCTCCCCCGAGCTGATCGAGACCCGCGCCCGGCTCGGCCGGCGGATCACCGACCGGATGCGCGAGCTGGGCATGTCTCCGGTGCTCCCCGGCTACTTCGGCACCGTCCCGGACGGTTTCGCCGCCCGCAACCCCGGCGCGCGGACCGTGCCGCAGGGCGACTGGAACGGTCTGCCGCGCCCCGACTGGCTCGACCCCCGCGGCCGGGTCTTCGCCGATGTCGCCGCCGCGTTCTACCGGCACCAGGGCGAACTCTTCGGCGAGGTGAACCTCTTCAAGATGGACCTGCTGCACGAGGGCGGCAGCGCCGGCGACGTCCCCGTGCCCGACGCGGCCCGCGCCGTCGAGACATCGCTCCACACGGCCCGCCCCGGCGCCACATGGGTGATCCTCGGCTGGCAGACCAACCCCGTACCCGCCCTGCTCGACGCCATCGACACCGACCGGGTGCTGATCGTCGACGGCCTGTCCGACCTGGACTCGGTGACGGACCGCGAGCGGGACTGGGGCGGCGCGCCGTACGCCTTCGGCACCATCCCCAACTTCGGCGGCCGTACGACGATGGGCGCCAACTCCGACCGCTGGACACAGCGGTTCACGGCCTGGCGCGACAAGCCGGGCAGCAGGCTCGTCGGCACGGCGTACATGCCGGAGGCCGCCGAGCGCGACCCGGCCGCCTTCGAGCTGTTCAGCGAACTGGCCTGGCGCGAGGAGGCGATCGACCGCGAGAGCTGGTTCCGGTCGTACGCCGATCTGCGCTACGGCGGCGAGGACGGCGCCGCGCGGGACGCCTTCGATGTGCTGGAGGCGACGGCGTACCGGCTGACGACCGCCGACGGGCGCCCCGTCGACTCGCTCTTCTCCCGCCGCCCCTCCCTCACCGCGTCCGTCGGAACCGCCTTCGACACCGCCGAGTTCGACAAGGCCCTCGGGTCGCTGCTCGGCGTACGGGAGTCGCTGCGCGGCTCCGACGCGTACCGGCACGATGTGACCGAGCTGGCCAGACAGGCGCTCGCCAACCGCTCACGGCTGCTGCTGCCGCAGTTGCGCGGCGCCTTCCAAGGAGGCGACGCCGCCACGTTCCGCGCGCTGGCGGCGCTGTGGCTGAAGCTGATGCGGCTGAGCGACACGATGGTGGGCTGTCACCGTTCGTTCCTGCTCGGGCCGTGGCTGGAGGACGCCAAGCGGCTGGCGACCAGCCCCGAGGAGGCCGCGACGCTGGAGTGGACGGCGCGCACGCTGATCACCACCTGGGCGGACCGGTCGGCGGCCGGGCATCTGAGCAACTACGCGAACCGCGACTGGCAGGGCCTGCTCGCCGATGTCCATCTGCCGCAGTGGCAGGCGTATCTGGACGAGTTGGCCGACGCGCTGACCGCCGGGCGGGAGCCGAAGACCTTCGACTGGTACGTGGACGAGGAGGCGTGGACACGAGCCCGCACCGGCTATCCGGTGCGGGCGACGGGTGACGCGTACCGGACGGCCCTGCGGGTACGGGACACCCTGGCCGCCGCCCCGTACCAGGGCACCGTCGGCGTCACCGCCGACCCGCCCGCGTTCACACCGGGCGGCACGGGCACGCTGAGGGCCGACTTCCGCAACGTCAACGGGCTGCGCGGCACCGGCCCCGTCGACTTCGCCCTGACGGGCCCCGACGCCCGGCCGGACGGCCCGACACGGCTGCCGTCCGTCGCCCCGGCGGGCACCGGCTCCGTCTCCTGGTCGGTGACGGCCCCCGCCGAACCGCTGACGGCGCCGCTGCGCCCCCTGCCGTACGAACTGGCGCTGGAGTACGGCCCGCGCGGCGAGGAGCGCGTGCGGACCGTCCAGCGCGGCACCGCGTACGTCGCGGGCCCGCTGGCCCCGGGCCGGCGCACGTACACCAACAACGGCGCCGTGTTCGGGCAGTTGGGCGACCGCTTCGCGGTCAACGGCGGCGGCCAGGACCTGTGGCGGGCGACGACTCAGTTCGGCGCGGCCTTCGAGGAAGGCGCGTTCACCGACGGGGTGAGCGTGACGGTACGGGTGGCCGCGCAGGAGAACACGGGGCCGTGGGCCCGCGCGGGCATCATCACCCGCACCGACCTCACGACGCCGGGCTCGCCGGGGATCGTGAACCTGGCCGTGACCCCGTCGAACGGGGTGGTGCTCTCGTACGACACGTCCGGCGACGGCACGCTGGACACCTACCGGCGCGTCACGGGGGTCACGGCCCCGGTGCTGCTGCGACTGACGCGCGAGGACGGCCTGTTCACGGGCGCGTACTCGACGGACGACGGCACGACCTGGCGCACGGTGGCCTCGATCCCGACCCCGGGCGCCTCCACCACCCAGGACGTGGGCCTCTTCATGACGGCGACGAACGGAAGCAGCGGCCTGCGGGGCACGGTCGAGTTCGACGGGTGGGAGGTGACGGGGAGGGGGTGACGGCGGCGGGGTGCGTGGCGGCGGAACGGGGTCGTGCGGTACGGCTGCCGGGCTCTGAAAGCGGGCGTGGGGCAAGGGAGTTGCCGACGGTGGGCCGGGTTGCTGGGGTGACCATCCGACGAATCGCTCGTTCTGCTGAACGTGCCCCCAACCGACGCCGCCACGGCCGCCGCCCCCTCCCCCACGCCCGCCCCCATCGACGTGGAGCAGGCCGAGGCCGCCCTGGTCGAGCACTATCCGCGGCTCGTGCGGATCGCCTATCTCGTGCTGCCGCCGGCCCTCGGCCGCAACCGCCGGGTGCTGACCGCCCACGCCGTCGTCCAGCGTTCGCTGCCGCGCAACCGCACCGTCGCGACGCCCGACAGCGGCTACGCCTATCTGCGCGGCCGGGTGCTGCGGCAGGCGCTCGACGCGGGGCGGCCGTCGCGGCGCGCGGCGTGGCCCCGGCGCTCCCAACTGCCGCCGCTGCTGCCGCACGTGTGGGGCCTGCGGCTGTTCCCCCGCTCGGGCGGCGCCGACGAACTCGCCCTCGACCGGCGCCTGTCGGCCCTCTCCGGCGGCGCCAGGGCCGCCTTCGTACTGAGAGGGCTGGAGCGGCTGCCCGACCGGGACGTGCGCCGGCTGCTCACCGCCGGCGGGATCGAGGACCCGCACGCGGCGCTCGCGGAGGCCGACGGCATCGGTACGGAGGGCGTGGCGCTGCTGGAGTCCCCCGAGTACGACCCGTGTTCACTCCAGGCCCGCCCCACCGATCTGCTGCGCCGCCGCCAGCACGCGCGCGCCGCCGTCGCGGGGGTCGCCGCCGTGGCCGTCTGCGGCGCGCTGCTCGGGCTGCCCGGCGACGGCTGGGGCGCGAACGGGGCCGCCGCCCCGCCGTACACCCGCAACTCGGCGGCGGAGGCGGCCCTGGACCCGTCGAAGCTGCACCGCGTCCCGGAGAACGCCTGGCGGTCCTCCGCCCGCACGGACTTCTCCGTCTGGCCCACGCGCGGCACGCTCACCGGCGACCGGCCGCTGCTGCGGCGGGCGCTGGCGGTGTGGGCGGGACCGGGCGCGTCGGTGCGGGTCTCGTCGACCCCGGCCACGCCGGTGGGACCGCCCATGGGACCGGCGCAGTTGCTGTACGCGGGCGAGGTCGACCGGGCCCGGGTGGTGCTGCTGTACGACGGGCTGCGGATCGCCCGGTACGCGGAACCCCGCACCGGCACCGGCCCGGTGGCGCTGGACTTCGCCCGCGTCGACGGCGCGTCGGCCGACACCGCGCCGGGCACGGCCCCCGCCACGTACGCGCTGGTCGCCGGTCGCACAGACGGCAACGTGCGCTATCTCATGGCGCCCTGGGTGCGGACGACGTCCGTACGCGACCTGCTCGACCCGGCCGGCGACGCGCGGCCCCTGCGGCGTGACGCGGACGGCGTGAGCGATCCGCTGCCGGCGCCGGGCACGCGGCGGGAGTGCGAAGCGTGGGACGTGCTGGAGGTGACGGAGAGCGGCGCGGGCGGCGTACGGCTGCTGTCCGACCTCGGTGAACTCACCCCCGCCCGGCTGACGTCCGGTCCGCCGTCGGCGCCGTCCGACGTGTCGGGGAGCGCGGCGCGCGCCGCCTGGGCGCGTACGGCGTGTCTGCTGCCCGCCGTGCGCTCGCACGGCGTGCGGACGGTGAACTCCTGGCAGTTCGCGAGTCAGAGCCTGCCCGAGTCCAACGGCGCCGCCCGGTGGGTGTGCACGCGCGCGGAGACGTGGCGGAGCACCGAGAGCAGAGTGCTGGCGCAGTTCCAGCCGCCGTCGGCGAAGGACGGGGCGCCGAAGCCGGGCGCGGTCGCGGCGCGGGCCTCGGACTCGGCCGCGTGCGGCGCCCGGGAGCCCCGTGTGCTGGCGGGCGTGCTGTGGAAGTCGCGGGGCGGCCGGTGGTACGTACTGGCGGCCGGCAGCGACGAGTTCCGCTCCGTCCGTACGACGGGCGGTGTCACCGGCTCGGCGCGGGGGCGGGTGCTCGCGGTGCCGGCGAAGCCCGGTGACCGGGCGGAGCTGGACGGGCTGCTGGCGGACGGCACCCGGGTGGGCGCGCTGCGGTGAGCGCCGGGGCCGTCGGCGGCGGCTCAGGGCAGCAGCAGCCAGTCGGTGGCGAGCGTGGCCGCGAGGCCGAAGCCGAGCACCCAGGTGGCGAGGCGGGTACGGCCGTGTCTGCTGAGTTCGATGACGACGCCGCACAGGATCATCGCGAAGCCGTAGAGGCCGACGACGAGGACGGAGCTGCGGTTGGCGAGCCGTACGGCCAACAGGGCGGCCATGGCGACCAGAAGGACGGAGGCGACGACGACGCGGAGGCGGCGGGCCTGGCGCGGGGTGAGGGCGTGGTCGCCGTCGTCGAGACCGCCCGCCCCGTGCTCCCCGTCCCCGTGGTCGGTGTCCCCGTGCTCCCCGCTCTCGCGGTCGGTGTCCCCGCGGTCCGCTTCCGCCGTCTCCGCGGTCTCTTCGGGGCGGGCGGCAAGACCCGCCTCCGGCTTCCCCCTTGGCCCGGACACCGGCTCCGGTCCCGGCGTTTCGGTGACCTCTTCCTGGTCAGATGCGCTCATGGTCGGCGAGCGTAACCGACAGGCTCCGGCCACCGACGGTTAGGCTGTTCATATGACGACCGGGGTACGACGCAGAATGGGCGTCGAAGAGCGACGGCAGCAACTGATCGGTGTCGCGCTGGAACTGTTCAGCCACCGCTCGCCCGATCACGTCTCGATCGACGAGATCGCGGCAGCCGCCGGCATCTCCCGGCCGCTGGTCTACCACTACTTCCCGGGCAAGCAGTCCCTGTACGAGGCTGCGCTGCGGCGGGCCGCCGACGAGTTGGCCGCGCGCTTCGTCGAGCCGCGCGAAGGGCCGCTCGGCGCCCGGCTGCTGCGCGTCATGACGCGCTTCTTCGACTTCGTGGACGAGCACGGCCCCGGCTTCTTCGCGCTGATGCGCGGCGGCCCCGCCGTCGGTTCCTCCACGGCCAACGCCATGATCGACGAGGTGCGGCAGGCCGCGTACGAGCAGATCCTGTCCCATCTCTCCGTCCAGTCGCCGCCGCCCCGGCTCGAACTGGTCGTGCGCTCCTGGGTGTCGCTCGCCGAGTCGACGGCGCTGCTGTGGCTGGACGGCCGCCGGATCCCGCGCCTGGAGCTGGAGTTGCAGCTGGTGCACGACTTCGCCGCGCTGGCGGCGGTCAGCGCGGCGTACGACGACGAGATGGCACGGATCCTGCTGCCGGTCCTCGCCGACGAGCCGCCGGGCGGCCCGTTCGGCGATCTTGTGACCCGGCTGACGGCCCTGGCGGCGACGCTGCCGACCCCGCTGCCGAACCCCCGCTCCGAGTAGGCGCCGGGGCGGTCAGCCGGCCGGACCGTAGACGACCGTCACTTCCTTGAAGCCGAGGGAGGAGAGCAGCCCTTGCAGCATGCTGGTGGTGTTCTTCTCGGCGCGGACGGTCAGTTCGCTCTCCTTGGCGGCGTCCTGGATGTGCTGGGCGGCGAGTTTGTTGACGGCGCGCTCGTCACCCGGGTTGTCGGAGAAGAAGTCGCCGAGCCGGTCGAACAGCCCGCGCTGCTTGGAGACGGCGTACGACCGGTCCGGATCCAGTGTGGCCTCGCCGAGCTTGGCGTGCGGCAGCCGTAGCGTCGCGGTGGTCCGTGCCTCGTTGACCTGGACGTTCTTCTCGTCGATCGCGCCGAGGTCCACGTACGAGCCGACGCTGCCGGCGCCCACGTAGAGCGTGCGGCTCCCCTTGAGGGTGTCGGGGAGGAACTTGGCGTCCTTCTCCAGGTCCACCACCACCTGGAAGTTCCCGGACGCCGCCTGGTACCGGCTGAGGTCCTGGATGGACTTGAGCAGCGTCGGCCCGGTGCGGTCCTTCGTCTCGTCGCCGAAGACGTCGTCGAATCCGGGCACGAGGTCGAGCCGGCTGCCGATCCCCAGCAGCACGACAAGCACCACGAGCCCCACGGGCAGCTTGACCCACCAGGGCGCCCTCGACACCCGCGCCGCGGGTGTCGGGCGTCCGCCCCGGCTCTGACTCTGGCTCTGTTCGGGTTCTGGTGTCACGTCGGTGGACGTCATACCTACCGGGTTACCCGTCCCACGGCGTTCACGCCACGACAAGCGTGCAACAAGTTCGGGCAACCGCCGCGCATGGAACGGGCGTTGACGGGACCGGCCGCGCCCGGCTCAGGGCATCGGCCCCTGGAGGGCCTTCGCCAGCCCGGCCGCGCGGTCCTCCGACAGGCCCCGCTCGAACGCCGTCTCGTACGCGTGGTCGCCCACCGACTCGCGGGCGCCGCGCTCGCACTCCGCACGGACCGCCGCCAGTTCCGGGGTGCCGCGCTGGGGGTGGCCGACCATGCGCCAGTACGCCTGACCGGTGCCGTAGACGCCGGCCGCCCGCTCGCCGTCGCCCTGCGCGGCGACGGCCGCCGCGAGCAGGTCGAGGCCGAGCGCGATGCCGAAGCTGTCGCGCAGTTGGTGTTTGCCCGCGAGCATCGAGCGGGCGTGGGTCTCCGCCTCGTACGGGTGGCCGGTCAGCAGGTTGACCAGGGAGAGCTGGTAGTCGGCGTACGACCGGGTCCAGCATTCGCCCCGTTCCGCGCACTCCTCGCGCAGCGTCGCCGCCTCGTGGCCCGCTTCCTCCAGCCGGCCGAGGCCGGTGAGGGCGAAGACCCGCACGAGACGGCAGCGCAGCTGGGAGGGGTAGGAGAAGCCGTCGCCCCCCACCGCGCTCAGCGCGCGGTCGGACACCGTGTGGCCGGCCTGCGTGTGGCCCATCATCAGCGAGGTCAGGCCCAGCAGGTAGGCCGCCGAGAGCATGGACTCGGGGTCCTTGTCCTGCCAGGCGGCGAGGGAGCACTGCTCGCCGATGCGGTGCGCGGCCTCGTGGTCGCCCTGGAGCATGACGGTCAGGCCGAGCGCCCACAGGGTGCGGGTGCGGTCCGGTCCGGGCGCGTCGTGGGCGGCGAGGGTGCGTTCCAGATAGATCCGGGCCTCGTGGAGGTGGCCGCAGCAGGTCCAGAAGAAACCGACCCGGCCCGCCATCTCCACGGCCGCCGCCGGGTCCGCCGCGAGGAAGTGGTCGAGGGCGGCGCACAGGTCGGAGTGGCTGTCGGCGATCCTGCCGTACCAGGCGATCTGGTCCCGGCCGAGCCAGCCGCCGTGCGCCTCACGGACGAGCGCGGCGAAGTGTGCGGCGTGGCGGTCGGCGAGCACGCGCTCCTCGCCGAGTTCGGCCAGCCACAGGGCGCCGTACTCGCGGAGGGTGTCGAGCATGCGGTAGCGGGTGCCGTGGCGCCGGATGACGGAGCGGTCGGTGAGTCCCGTCAGGGCGCGGCCGATGTCGTCGGGGCCGAGCGGTCCGCCGGCGCAGACGGCCCGTGCGTCGGCCTCCTCGATGTCGCCGCTGAACACGGAGAGCCGGGCCCACAGCAGCCTCTCCAGTGGGGCGCACAGTTCGTGGCTCCAGCCGATGGCGGTGCGCAGCGCGCGGTGGCGCCGGGGCCAGGCGGTCTGGTCGGTGAGGACGTCGAGGCGGGAGGTGAGGCGTGCGGCGATCTCCTCGACGCTGTTCTCGCCGAGCCGCGCGCAGGCGAGTTCGAGGGCGAGCGGGATGCCTTCGAGGCGGCGGCAGATCTGGTCGGCGGCGAGCGCGACCGCGGGTTCGTCGAGGCGGATGCCGGGCGCCGCCGTCATGGCGCGCTCCCGGAAGAGAGCGAGTGCGAGGCTTTTCTCGTCGTCGCCGTCCAGTGGCAGGGGCGCCACCTCGATGCGTTCCTCGAAGCCGGCGCCGAGGGGCTGGCGGCTGGTGGCGAGGACGGTGAGGCCGGGCGCGGCGGTGAGGAGTTCGCCGACGAGCCGCGCGCAGGCGTTCACCAGCCGTTCGCAGCAGTCGAGTACGAGCATCAGCCGCTTGTCGGCGAGCCATTCGCGGAGTGCTTCGACGGGCATCCGCAGGGTGTGGTCGGAGAGTCCGACGGCGTCGGAGACGGTGCTGAGGAGCAGCCGCTCGTCGGCGAGCGGCGACAGGTCGACCCACCAGACGCCGTCGGGGTATCGCTGGACGGCCCGGCCGGCCGCGCGGAGCGCGAGTCTGCTCTTGCCCACGCCGCCGGGTCCGGTGAGCGTGGTCAACCGGTGTGCCTTCAGGGCGCGTTCGACGTCCGCCAGCTCGGCCGTGCGGCCTACGAAGCTGGTCGTCTCGTCAGGAAGATGTCCCACCACGGGGACAGTCTGGCCCAGTTGGGGAGCCGGACTGTCCGCCGTGGTGAGAATCGGTCAGTTACGGAGCCGGTCGGGCGGCCGTGCCGGTCGGGGGCCGCTCACGCGCCGGCCCGGAACACCGCCACCGTCCGCCCCGGCACCGTGAAGGTGCCCGAACTCGCCTCGTACGAAGCCTCCTTGACCGTGGGGTCCGCACCGCCGGCCTGCTGGGGATGCAGCCCGTACGGGCGGCCGGCGAGCGCCGTGACCCGCTGGTTCGCCGCGTCCGGCGTGGCGTTGAGGACCACCACCAGCCCGCCGAGGCGCATCGTGATGACACCCGGTGTCTCGTCGGGGCCGGAGAGCGGGAAGCTGAGCGCGGACTGGACGGCCTCCGTGGAGGAGAGGCGGAAAGCCGCCTCCGTGGTGCGGATTCTCAGCAGATCCTGGTACGCGGCTGCGGCGCCGGTGCTCTCGTCGCAGCCGGGGACGATGCCGGGCGTCGCCAACAGGGGTTTGGCGTAGGCCCACTTGTCCTCGTTGTCGGCGGCGGGCGGCAGTCCGCGCCCGAAGCCGTTGCCGTCCCGGCAGTCCCAGTTGATCGCGTTGAACCAGTCGCCGCTGTCGTAGGAGTTGCGGTCCAGCGACTTGGAGCGCAGCAGGTCCGTCCCCGCCTGCGACAGCGAGGGCCCCTGGGTGAGCGCGGCCGTCGCCATGGCGAGCACCTGCGCCCTGGCCCGATCGGCGGCCGGGGTGGTGCGGGGGAGCTTGAACGCCAGGGCGTCGTAGAGGCTTTCGTTGTCGTGCGCGTCGGAGTAGGCCAGCGCGTCACCGGGCGCGGCGGCGTAGCCGGCCGGGGCGCCGTTGTAGTCGACCTCGGAGCCCTTGACGGTGCGGCCGGCGGTGTCGGTGAAGGAGTAGTCGGCGAGATTGCCGGTGAGTCCGACCTTGATCAGGTCCTGGTAGTGCAGCAGCCGGGCCCGCTGCTCGGCCGCCGTGCCGTTCGCGGGTGAGGAGTTGGGGTCGGTGAACAGTCCGGAGGCGAAGCCCTGGACGCCAGGGTCCTCGTCGAAGGGGCCGCCGCCGCGTACCGCGTCGCGCGCCCGGTCGGAGAAGGTCGCGATCCCGGTGCCGGCCATGTTCCGCTGCGTGGCCTGGACGAAGCGGGCGTCACCGGCGATCTCGCCGAAGTCCCAGCCCTCTCCGTAGAGGATGATCGCCTTCCCGTCGACACCGTCCTTGGCAAGGGTCAGTTCGTCCAGCGCCTTGCGCACGGCGAGGATGTTGGCCTTGGGGTGGTGGCCCATCAGGTCGAAGCGGAAGCCGTCGACCTTGTACTCCTTCGCCCAGGTGACGATCGAGTCCACCACGAGCTTGCCCATCATGGCGTTCTCGGGCGCGGTGTTGGCGCAGCAGGTGGACGTCGCCACGGTGCCGTCGTCGAGCAGCCGCTGGTAGTAGCCGGGCACGATCCGGTCGAGTACGGACTTGGGGTCCTGGCCGCTCGCCACGGTGTGGTTGTAGACGACGTCCATCACCGTCCGCAGTCCGGCGCCGTTGATGCCCTGCACCATCCGGCGGAACTCCACGGTGCGCCTGGTGCCTTCGGGGTCACTGGCGTAGCTGCCCTCGGGCACCGTGTAGTGCAGGGGGTCGTAGCCCCAGTTGAAGCCGTCCTTGGCCGCCGCCTTCGCGACGCAGGCCTGCTGCTCCTCGGAGTCGGGGGCGTACACGGACAGATCGCAGGCCGGTGTCTGCTGGTCGGCGGGCTTCTCCGGGATGGTGCCGATGTCGAACACGGGCAGCAGATGCAGGTACGACGTTCCCGCGTCGGCCAGTTGGGCGAGGTGCTTCATGCCCTTGGACCCGGTGTCGGTGAAGGCCAGATAGCGGCCGGGGTGGTCGGAGGTGCGGTCCGCGATCGAGAAGTCGCGGACGTGCAGTTCCTGGATCTGCGCGTCGCGCATCGGGACGGCGGCGGGCTTCCTCAGGGTCGACCAGCCCTTGGGCGCGAGCTTCGGGTCGGTCAGGTCGACGGCGAGGCTGCGCGCCGAGTCGGTGGTCAGAGCGGTGGAGTACGGGTCGGTGACCTTGTTGGTGACCATCTTCCGCACGCCGGGTGCCCAGACGTCGACCACGTACCGGTACGGCTTGCCCGTCCAGCTCCGGTCGCCCTTGACCGACCACACGCCGCTGCGGTCGTCGCGCCGCATCGGCACGCTCCGGCCGTCGAGTTCGAGCGCGACCCGCCGCGCGGTGGGCGCCCACACCGACAGGGTGGGACGGCCGCCGCTGAAGACGGGGCCGAGCGAGGCGTCTGTCGCGGCGCCCGCGTACAGATCGTCCAGCACACCGGGGATCTGTACGCCGGTCGCGTCCAACAGGGCCCCGTTCGCGGCCCGTTGGGTGGCGATGAGCTGCCCGCGCAGCGACTCCCTCACCCGGTCCCGGTCACGCGGGTCGACGGTGAACGCCGGAAAGTCCTTCAGATGGGGGTGGGCGGCCTTCTGCGCGTCGGTCAGCGTCCCCGGGGCGAGCCGCAGCCACTGGCCCTCCTTCGACAGCGCGCCGTTCTCGACGGTGATCCCGCCGTCCGGCGCGTACACGAGCTGCTGGCTGGTCGCACCGGTGGCCTTCACCTTCCACACGACGGTGTCGCGGTCGATCCACTGCGCCTCGGCCTGACCGAGATCCGGCGTGGGTACGGCGCCGGCGGTCGGCAGCAGATAGCCCGGCCGGCCGCCGAGCATCCAGACCTCGTTGCCGTAGGTCGCGAGGTCCAGGGACTGATCGGACGGCAGGTCCTTCTCGTCGCCCTTGTGCAGGATGTAGCTGAGCGACGTGGCGCCCTCGGCGAGCGGCACCTCGTACGTCACGCCGTACGCGTCCCGCTTCACCGGCTCCAGCGGCTTCGCCCAGTCGGTGGGGTCCTTGGCGCCGGTCCAGGTGTGCAGACCCCAGCCGTCGTACTTCCCGTCGGCCCGCTGGTAGTGCAGGACGGCCTTGGTCTTGTCCTGCGGCGGGTAGACACCGTCGGGCGCCTTCTCGCTCTGACCGTCCGCACCCTGCTCGATCCAGACCTCACCGGTCTTCGCCAGGTCGACGGTGCGCGGCGGTCCGTCCGGCGTCCCGTCCTTGACCACGGTGTACGGGACGGCCGACGCGCCTTCGGGGACGTCGACCCAGGCGAACGCGCCGTAAGCGTCTCGGCCGGTGAACTCGGCCGTCGTGTCACCGGACTTGAGCTGCCACCCGTCGTACTTCCCGTCGGCGCGCCGGTAATGCACGATCGCGTGCTCGCGCTCGACCGCCGTGGGCGGCTCGGGCGCCGGTGTCTCCCCCGCGGTGGAGGAGGCGAGGTCGGAGGCGGTACGGCCCCGGCTGTCGACCACAACGGCCTTGTAGCGCAGGGGTGTTCCGGCGGCCACGTCGGTGCCGAGATGCTGGGTGACCTTGTACGGGGCGTGGTCGGCGCTGCCGAGGGTGCGCCACTTGCCGTTGCCGGTCTGGGCGGCGAAGACGACGCGGTTCAGCTGTCCGCCGTCGACGTCGGCGCCGATCTCCACGGTGCCGGTGGCACCGGCCGCCGGGGCGGTGAGGGTGATCGACGGCTTGGCGGCGGGCGGCGCGAGCGGTTCACCGGCCCGCAGGACGAGCGACGACAGCGCGGGGACGGTGACCTCGATCGTCGCGTCGGCCCCGCTGCGTACGGTGCCGCCGGTGTCCGGACCGCCGTACAGGGTACGGAAGTCGGCGCGCGCCGAGCCGGTCGGCACCTTGACGGTCTTCGGTGTCGCGGCGTTGTTCACGGCGACGACATACTCGTCACGCTGCCGCGCGTCGGTACGGGAGAACGCGTACACGGAGCCCGAGGCGTAGCGCTCGGTCTGTACGCCGTCCCGCAGCGCCGGGTGCCGCTTGGTGAGCTTGGACAGTTCGGCGATCGACCGGTAGATCGGGTGGGTGGGGTCGTACGCGTCAGAGGCGTGGGTGCGGTCGGTGCCGAGCTGGTCGTCGTCCAGATAGTCGGGGGTCGTGGAGGCGAAGAGGCTCTGGCGGGCGTCCTTGTCCCCGCCGGGGCCGGTGAAGCCCTGTTCGTCGCCGTAGTAGATCACCGGGTTGCCGCGCGAGAAGAACATCAGCTCGTTGGCGAGACGGGCGCGCCCGACCAGTTCGGCGTCACCGGCCCCCGGGTTGTCCTGCTTGAGGAAGGTGCCGATGCGGCCCATGTCGTGGTTGCCGAGGAACGACACCTGCTCGTAGGCGTTGGCCTTGTCCGTGGTGTAGCGGTAGTCCTCGCCGAAGACCTTGGCCAGGCGCTCGGCGGGGGCACCCTGGGAGGCGTAGGCGCGCGCCGCGTCCTGGAAGGGGAAGTCGAGCGTGGAGTCGAGCCGCCCCCGCGTCACATACGGCGAGGTGACGGCGGTGTCGGCGGAGTAGACCTCGCCGAACATGAAGAAGTCGTCGCGGCCCCGCTTCGCGGCGTAGGCGTCGAGCGCGGTGGCCCACTGGGTCCAGAAGTCCAGGTCGACGTGTTTGACGGTGTCGATGCGGAAGCCGTCGATGTCGAAGTCACGGACCCACTTCTGGTAGATCTCCGCCATCCCTCTCACGACCTCGGGCCGTTCGGTCCACAGGTCGTCGAGTCCGGAGAAGTCGCCGTACTCGGAGCTCTCCCCCGCGAACGTCGAATCGCCCCGGTTGTGGTACATCGCCGGGTCGTTGAGCCAGGCCGGGACCTTCTTCTCGCCCGCCTTCGGGGCCGGTGTGTACGGGAACGCGTCGGCGTCGACGCGGCCGACGCCCGCGCGGTCGTCGAAGGGGCGGCCGTCCTTGTCGAGATACGGATAGGCGCCCTTGGGGCGGTAGCCGTACTTCTTCTCCGCGTAGTCGACGGTGTCGGCCGTGTGGTTGGTGATGACGTCGAAGAAGACCTTCATGCCCTTGTCGTGGGCCTTGTCGATCAGCCTCTCCAGCTCGGCGTTGGTGCCGAAGTGCGGGTCCACCTGTGTGAAGTCGGTGATCCAGTAACCATGGTAGCCGGCCGACATGTCGTCGCCCGTGCCCTGCACCGGCTTGTTCTTGAAGATGGGCGCCATCCAGATGGCGGTGGTGCCGAGGCCCTTGATGTAGTCGAGCCGGTCGGTGATCCCCTTGAGGTCGCCGCCCTGGTAGAAGCCCTTGTCGGTGGGGTCGTGACCGGTGGCCTCACGTGAACCGGTCAGCCCGCCCCGGTCGTTGGTCCGGTCGCCGTTGGCGAAGCGGTCGGGCAGCACGAAGTAGAACTGGTCGCGCGTCAGGTCGTGGCGGGCCGGTTCGGCGGCGAGCCGGGCGTCCGACGGCGGCGCCGGGGCGCGGGCGGCGACGGCCGGCAGCGCGGGCACCAGGGCCGCGCACAGGGCCGCGGCGACGACGGCGACGGCCGTTCGGCGCGGGAGCGCGGGCAGCGGAGGGCGAATCACGCGGGGATCTCCTCGGGGTACGGGAGGGCCGGCCCGGCGACGGCGCGTGGGCGTGGTGCCGGATGCGCGTCGCCGGGGCGGCCGGATGGTGCGGGGGGTGCGGGCGTGCGGGGGGTGCGGGCGTGCGGGGGTGCTCGGTCAGGAGCCTTCAGGGCTGGGTCAGTTGCGCCAGGTGTCGTTCAGGGTCAGCCCGCCCGAGGTGGCGCTGGGCACGGTGGCCGTACGGTTGGCGCCGCTCTCCCAGGTCACGGCGCCGGCCGCGTCCTTGCGGAGGTACTTGTAGGCGAAGGACGTACCGGCGGGCAGCGGCACCTGGAGCTTCCACACCGGGTAGGCGGCCGGGTCCAGCTTGAGCGCCGCCCCGGTGTTCCAGTTGCCGAGTTCCGCGCGGTCACCGGTGACGTAGATGTTCTGGCCCGGCTGCGTCGTCGCGTTGACGCCGAACGTCACCCCGGACTGACCGGCCGGCGGATTGCCGCCCCCGCCGCAGGTGCGGGCCCCGGCGTGCAGGGCGAGCGCCGTATTGGCACCGAGGGTCGCCGTGAACTGTCCGGAGCCGTTGACGGTCACACCGTTGCCGCTCTGGACGTCGCAGTAGTCACCGGCGGGCAGTGACGTCTGGAAGGTGCGGGCGAGCGAGGAGCCGGTGTGGTTGATGGCGACGTACGCCTTGGAGCCGCGCCCGAAGGCGATCTGGTCGCCGCCGTTGTCCCACCAGTCGGTGACCGCCTGGCCGCGCGCGGTGTTGCGGAAGCCGACCATGGAGGAGATCTCGCGCCAGTCGTGCTGGCACTTCCAGCCGCCCGTGTAACAGGCGGTCACGGTACCGCCGTTGGGAGGTCCGGCGTCGTGGTCGCTGAACTCGTATCCGGAGTGCACGTCGGGAGAGCCGTACGGGTAGGCCAGCATGAAGACATTGGCCAGCGTGTAGGTCGCGCCGTTCTTGTAGTTGAGGGTGTCGCCGCCGCGCTCGGTGTCGTGGTTGTCCACGAAGACGGCGGACTTGCCGCTCGCCATGAAGCCCCAGCCCTCGCCGAAGTTCCTCAGATTGGCCAGATTCTCGTTCAGGAAGACCTGCTTGAGGCTTCGGCCGTAGCGGAATTCCTGTACGTCTCCGGTGCCGAGGTACTCGGCGGGCGACACGGCCTCGCCGCCGCCGTAGATGGCTTCCTGCTTCCAGTACACGCCTGGATTGCTCAGCCTGGACTTGATGTTCGCGAGGTCGGCGGCCGGCATGTGCTTGGCGGCGTCGATCCGGAAGCCGTCGACGCCGAGCGAGAGCAGGTCGTTGAGGTAGGTGGCTATTCGGCCGCGTACGTAGTCCTCACCGGTGTCCAGGTCGGCGAGGCCGACGAGTTCGCAGTTCTGGACGTTGCCGCGGTCGCCGTAGTTGTTGATCTGCGAGCGGCAGTCGTCCATGTCGGCGCCCGAATAGATGCCGGGGTAGTCGTACTTGGTGTACGCCGTGCCGCCGGTGCCGGTGCCGTTGCCCGCCGACATGTGGTTGATGACGGAGTCGGCGACGACCTTCACCCCGGCGGCGTGACAGGTGTTGACCATGGACTGGAAGGCCGCGCGGTCGCCGAGCCGGCCGGCGATCTTGTAGCTGACGGGCTGGTACGAGGTCCACCACTGGCCGCCCTGGATGTGCTCCTGGGGCGGGGACACCTGGACGTAGCCGAATCCGTCGGGGCCGAGGCTGTCGGTACAGGCCTTGGCCACCGAGTCGAACCGCCACTCGAACAGGACGGCGGTGACGTCCTTCTCACCGGGCGGCGCCGCCTGGGCGGGACTGCCGGGTGCGACGAGGGCCGCCGCGCCTGCCACGAGGGCGAGCGCGAGGGCGGGAGCTCTGCGGGCCATGTTTTTCCTCCTGCGTGGGGGGAGGTGCGAAAGGACGGGAGAGACCTCGCATGGCAACGCGCCCTGCCCTCAAGGCTCCTGAAGCTGCTGAATGTTCTTGCTGCAAGAAAGCAAAAGCTTGTCGCGAACCAGACCGTACGAGCCCGCTCCGCCCCGGTCAACCCTCTGGACACCACTGGGTAACACCGGGGAAATATCGGAATCGTTGCGGTGCAAGAGCTTCCGCAAGAGATTGCGGAGCGGTACGTTCACGGTGACTCCGGTCCGGCCGGACGGGAGGCCCGGCAACCCCGGGCCCCACGCGCCCGGCCGGCCGGGCCGGTCACCCGTCCCCGCCCGCGACGGGCCGTCAGGCCACCCGGGCGCCCGCCGTCGACCCGCGTACCACCAGCTCCGGCTGGAACACATACTCCGTACGCTGCACGGGACTTCCGCCGATCTCCTCCAGCAGCGCGCTCACCGCCGCCCCCGCCATCGCCTGGACGGGCTGACGCACCGTCGTGAGCGGCGGGTCGGTGAAGGCGATCAGCTGCGAGTCGTCGAAGCCCACCACCGACACGTCGTGCGGGACCCGCAGGCCCCGCTCGCGGGCGGCCCGCACGACGCCGAGCGCCATCATGTCGCTGCCGCAGACGATGCCCGTACAGCCCCGGTCGAGCAGTGCGCCGGCCGCCACCTGGCCGCCCTCCACGCTGAACAGCGTGCAGCACACCCACTCCTCGGCGTCCTCGCGCGAGAGCCCCAGCGAGGCGGCCAGCGCGTCGACGAAGCCCTCGCGCTTGCGCGCGGAGGGCACGTACCGCAGCGGCCCCGTCGCCAGTCCGATCCGCCGGTGGCCCAGATCGGCCAGATGCCCGACGGCGATCCGCATGGCCGCCCGGTCGTCGAGGGACACGAACGGCGCGCTGACGCGGTCGTTGCAGCCGTTGATCATGACGAACGGCACCCCTCGGTCGATGAGCGCGGTGTAGCGCGAGGGGTCCGCCGAGGTGTCCGCGTGCAGCCCGGACAGGAAGACGATGCCGCCGACGCCGCGCTCCACGAGCTGCTCGACCAGCTCGTCCTCCGTTGCCCCGCCCGGCAGTTGGGTGCAGAGCACGGGGGTGTAGCCGTGCCCGGCCAGGACCTGCTCGACGGCCTGGGCGAACGCCGGGAAGATCGGGTTGATCAGCTCCGGGGTGACCAGACCGATCAGCCCGGCGCTGCGCTGCCGCAGCCGTACGGGACGCTCGTACCCGAGGATGTCGAGCGCGGCGAGCACCCGTTGGCGGGTGCTGTCGGCGACGCCGGGCTTGCCGTTGAGCACCCGGCTCACCGTCGCCTCGCTGACCGCCGCCTGTCCCGCGATGTCCGAGAGCCGTGGCGCGCCCGCCCCGGACTTGGGCAGGGGCAGTGTCACACCGTCCACCACACCGTGGTGTCGGCGGGCAGTTCGGCCTCGGGGCCGTCCACGGTGAAGGGACCGCTGGCCAGCAGCAGACTGCCGCGCACCGGGATACGGACGGGCGAGCCGGTGGTGTTGACGGTGCAGAGGAAGCCGGGGCGGGCGAAGACGAGCACGCCGTCCGGCGCGTCCTGCCAGTCGACCGACGCCCCGGCGCCGAGCCCCGGGTGCGCGCGCCGGGCGGCGATGGCCGCCCGGTACAGCTCCAGGCTGGAGCCCGCCACCCCGGTCTGCGCCTCGACGCTCAGCGCGCCCCAGCCGGCCGGCTGCGGCAGCCAGCTGCCGCCGGTGCCGAAGCCGTACGAGGAACCGTCCCGGGTCCATGGGATCGGCACCCGGCAGCCGTCCCGGAAGCCGTCCTGCCCGGCCGCGCGGAAGTACGAGGGGTCCTGCCTGGCCTCGTCGGGGAGGTCGGTGACGTCGGGCAGTCCCAGTTCCTCGCCCTGGTAGAGATAGGCGGAGCCGGGCAGGGCGAGCATCAGCAGCGTCGCGGCGCGGGCCCGGCGCAGACCGAGTTCGCGGTCGCCGGCCTCGCGCAGCTGGGTGCCGAGGGCGACGGGGTGGGCGAAGCGGGTGGTGTGCCGGGTGACGTCGTGGTTGGAGAGCACCCAGGTGGTGGGGGCGCCGACGGGACGCATCGCGGCGAGCGAGGTGTCGATGACGTCGCGGAGCGCGGCGGCGTCCCAGAAGGTGCTCAGATACTGGAAGTTGAACGCCTGGTGCATCTCGTCGGGGCGCACGTAGTTGGCGGTGCGCTCCACGGTGGGCGTCCAGGCCTCGGCCACGGCGATCCGGTCGCCCGGGTACTCGTCGAGGATGGTGCGCCAGCTGCGGTAGATCTCGTGCACGCCGTCCTGGTCGAAGAACGGCATGACGTCGTTGCCGAGCAGCTTGAGCTGGCTGTCGCCGCCTGCGGTGCCGATGTCGGGGAGTCCCGGGGCCTTGACGAGCCCGTGGGCGACATCCACGCGGAAGCCGTCGACGCCCATGTCGAGCCAGAACCGCAGGATGGAGCGGAACTCGTCGGCGACGGCCGGGTGGTCCCAGTTGAAGTCGGGCTGCTCGGGCGCGAAGAGGTGCAGATACCACTCGCCGGGTGTGCCGTCCGGGTCGGTGGTCCTGGTCCAGGCGGGGCCGCCGAAGATGGACTCCCAGTCGTTGGGCGGCAGTTCGCCGGCCGCGCCCTTGCCGGGGCGGAAGTGGTAGCGCTCGCGCAGCGGGGAGCCGGGGCCGTCCTTCAGAGCGCGGCGGAACCAGTCGTACTGGTCGGAGGAGTGGTTGGGCACCACGTCGACGATGACGCGCAGGTCCAGCTCGTGCGCGTCGCGGATCAGCGCGTCCGCGTCGAGGAGGGAGCCGAACATGGGGTCGATGGCGCGGTAGTCGGCGACGTCGTAGCCCGCGTCGGCCTGCGGCGAGGCGTAGAAGGGGCTGAGCCAGACGGCGTCGACACCCAGCGCGCGCAGGTACGGCAGCCGGCTCCGTACGCCTTCGAGGTCGCCCATGCCGTCGCCGTTGGCGTCGGCGAAGCTGCGTGGATAGACCTGGTAGATCACCGCGTCCTGCCACCAGCCGGAGCGGTGGCCCGGGGCGTCGTCGGACGTGCCGGTGGAGGGGGCAGCGAGGTGCTGGGTCATGTCGTCCCTGGGGGGTCTGGGGTGGAGCGGCGCCGGCGGCCGGTGGGCCGCGCGGCGCCGCTGTCACTGTCGCTGTCGTAACGGGTGGTGCGGGTCGGGCCGACGGTGCGTCAGCCCTTCACGGCGCCGGCGGAGACACCGGTCACCAGATGGCGCTGCGCGAACAGGAAGACGATCGCCGCGGGTATCGCGATGAGCACGGACGCCGCCGTCATCGGGCCCCATTGCGCGCCGTACTGGTTGACGAACTTCTGGAGGCCGCCCGCGAGCGTGAGGTTCTCGTCGCCGACCATGAAGGCGGAGGCGTACGCCACCTCGCCCCAGGCGGTGACGAAGGAGTAGAACGCGGTCACCGCGAGCCCCGGCTTGGCGAGCGGGAGGATCAGCCGCCAGAAGGTGCCGAACGGGGTCAGCCCGTCGACCATGCCCGACTCGTCGATCTCGCGCGGGATGGTGTCGAAGAAGCCCTTCATCATCCAGGCGCAGAACGGCACGGCGATCGTGAGGTACGTGATCACCAGTCCGGCGGCCTGGTTGAGCAGACCGAGGTCCGACATGATGTTGTACAGCGGCACGATGAGCACCGCCATCGGGAACATCTGCGTGATCAGCAGGGTCCACATCAGTCCGCGTTTGCCGGGGAAGCGGAAGCGGCTGACGGCGTAGCCGGTGGTGGCGGCGGTGAACACGCCGAGCACGGTGGTGAGTCCGGCGATCAGCAGCGAGTTGCCGAACCAGGTGAGGAACGGCGTGTCCCGCAGCAGGTTGGTGTAGTTGGCGAGCGTCGGGTCCTTGAAGAAGTCGGTCGTCGTCGCGTACGCGGCGGGCTTCAGCGACGTCAGCAGCACCCACAGCACGGGGAAGACGGCGATGACGGACGCCACGACCAGGGTGGCGTGCAGGGCGACGGAGGCGGCCCTGGAGCGTTCGCCCCGGCGCCGCACCTTCGCGGCCGGCGCCTTCGACGTGCTCGTCTGCGTACCGGTCACGGCGGTCACCAGGTATCTCCCTGCTTGCGGAGGACTCGTTGGTAGACCACGGCGAAGATCATCAGCAGGACGAGGATCAGCACGCCCCAGGTGGACGACTGGGCGTAGTCGCGTGGGCTGATCTCGAAGGAGAACTTGTACGCCTGGGTCACCAGGATCTGGGTGGCCTCACCGGGACCGCCTCTGGTCAGCAGGAAGATCACCGGGAACATGTTGAACGTCCAGATGGTGCTGAGCAGGACGACGGTCGTGCTGACGGACCGCAGACCCGGCATGGTGATGTGCCGGAAGCGCTGCCAGGGTCCCGCGCCGTCCATCTCGGCGGCCTCGTACATCTCCCCCGGGATGGACTGGAGTCCGCCGAGGAGCGCCACGAGCATGAAGGGCACACCGAGCCAGATGTTCACGGCGATGACCGAGAACTTGGCCCAGGTGGGATCGTTCAGCCACGGCACCGCGTCGATGCCGCCGCCCGCGAGCAGCTTGTTGAGGAAGCCGCGGTCCTCGTTGTAGAGGAAGCGCCAGGCGAAGACGGAGACGAAGCCCGGTACGGCCCACGGCAGGATGAGCATCATGCGGTACGCGGCGCGGCCCGCGATACGGCGGTTGAGAATGTTCGCCAGGCCCAGGCCCAGGGCGAAGGTCAGACCGACGCAGGAGATCGTCCAGACGAGCGTCCAGCCCAGCGTGGACAGGAACTGACCGCCCGTCAGGGCGTCGGCGTAGTTGTCCAGCCCGACGAACTCGTAGGTGGCGGGCAGGTGGTTGACGCCGATGTTCCGCTCGACGTTACGTTCGTTGGCGTCGGTCAGCGACAGATAGATGCCGCGGACCAGCGGGTATCCGACGATCACGCCGATCACGGCCACCACGGGGGCGACCATGGCCCAGGCGTACCAGTGGGTGGAGAGCGAACGCCGCAGCCCGCCGGGGGGTTTGCCAGTGCCGCGGCTCCGGCCGCGGGCGACATTCGGGTCACCCGCGGCCTTCACCACCGACTGGCCGGTGTGGACAGCCATCAGCCGGCCTGCCTTCCTTCCTTCTCCGCCGTCCTACTTCCAGCCCTTGAGCAGCTTGCGGTAGGAGTCGCCGGTCGCCCCGACACCCTTCTCGGGGGTCGTCTGGCCGGTGAGGACCTTGGTGTACTCGGTCACCAGCGGGGCGAACAGGCTGCCGGTCTCCGGGATCCAGGGGCGCTCGATGGCCTTGTCGACGACGGGCTTGAAGAAGCCGACGATCTCGTTCTTGGCGACCTCCGGCTGCGAGTAGACCGAGGTACGGGTCGGCAGCAGGTTCAGCTCGGTGGTGATCTTCGCCTGGGACTCGGCGGACGACATGTACTCGACGAACGCGTAGGAGGCGTCCAGGTTCTTGGAGCCCGCGTACACGGCGAGGTTGTGGCCGCCCTGGGGCGCGCCCTGGCCGGCCGATCCCGCGGGCACCGGGGCGACGCCCAGGTTGGCCTTGTCCTTGAACTGCGGTCCGGCGTAGGTGTCGGCGATCGCCCACGGGCCGTTGATCATCATGGCGACGTCGCCGCCCTTGAAGGCGGCCTGCATGTTCTCCCAGCCGTCGGTGGCGTCGGTCTTGGCGGCGCCCGAGTCGACCAGGTCCTTCACGACCTCCATGGCCTTGACGCCGGCCGGGCTGTCGACGGTGACGGTCTTGCCCTTGGCGTCGACCAGGTCGCCGCCCTCGCCGTAGAGGAAGGACAGGAACCAGTACGCGTCGTCGCCGCGCAGGTACATCCCGGTCTTGCCGGTCTTGTCCTTGATGGTCTTGGAGACGGTCTTCAACTCGTCGATGGTCTTCGGGACTTCGACCCCGGCGTCCTTGAACAGCTTCTTGTTGTAGAAGATGCCGAGGGAGTCGATGACCTGCGGGACGGCGTACGTCTTGCCGTCGTACTTGGTGGAGGCGGCGGCCTGCGGGACGAAGTCCTTCTCGTCCTTCAGCGCGGCCGTGCCGTCCAGCGGCGCGAGATAGCCGAGGTCGGCGAACTCCGGTGTCCAGGCGACCTCGGAGCGGATCACGTCGGGCGCGCCGGAGCCGGAGCCGGCGGCGTTCTTGAACTTGTTCTGCGCCTCGCCGAACGGCACATTGACGTACTTGACGTCGACGCCCTTGTGCTTGGCCTCGAAGTCCTCGGCGAGCTTCTTGAAGACCTTGTCCTCGCTGCCCACGGTGGAGGTGTCCCACCAGGTGACCGTGCCCGTCAGCTCTCCCGAGCCGGACTTGCCGCCGGTCTCCTCGTCGCCGCCGCAGGCGGTCGCCGCGAGCGCCAGTGTCGCGGCCAGGGCGGTGGCCGTTATGCCACGTCGCATCCGAACTCCTTCAACTGCCGTACCGCTCCGTCGCGGCGCCGGGTCGACGTGAAGGTAACAAGGATGAAAGACGGCCGAAAGAGCTTGCGGAAGATTTCTGCAAGCGACCCTGATCGTTACATTCGCGTGTCCGCACAGTTGCCGCAAGGGTTCTTGACGGGGGGCGCGTGGGCTGGCAAGTACGGTACGTGGCGGCCGATACCCCTCGGTGAACGCTTGGCACGCTCCGGCGCCGCCTCCTCGCAAGGTCTTGCAAGATTTTGCTACGAGCGGGTTTGCAAGGTGCCGCAAGGGAGCGCGTCCGGACCGCCCCGTCGCCGCCCGTGGCTGATTCGGGCACATGGTGGGCAATCCGGCACCCGCCCGGTACAGTCCACTGACATGACCGCACGGCTAGCCGATATCGCAGCCCAGGCGGGGGTCAGCGAAGCGACGGTCAGCCGCGTACTGAACGGCAAGCCGGGTGTTGCCACGGCCACCCGCGAATCCGTACTCGCCGCACTCGACGTCCTCGGCTACGAACGCCCCGTACGGCTGCGCAGGCGCAGTGCCGGCCTCGTCGGACTGATCACGCCCGAGCTGGAGAATCCCATCTTCCCGGCGCTCGCCCAGGTCATCGGCCAGGCACTGACGCGCCAGGGCTACACGCCCGTCCTCGCCACCCAGACCCCCGGCGGCTCCACCGAGGACGAGCTGACGGAGATGCTGGTCGACCGCGGCGTCTCCGGCATCATCTTCGTCTCCGGACTGCACGCCGACACCTCGGCCGACATGCAGCGCTACGAGCAACTGCGCGCCCAGGGTGTGCCGTTCGTCCTCGTGGACGGCTTCTCGCCGAAGGTGCGCGCCCCCTTCATCTCGCCCGACGACCGGGCGGCGATGCGGCTGGCCGTGACCCATCTCGTCTCGCTCGGGCACCGCAGGATCGGTCTCGCGGTGGGACCCAAGCGGTTCGTGCCCGTCCTGCGGAAGATCGAGGGCTTCCGCGCCACCGTGCGCGAACAGCTGGAGCTGTCACCCGAGGAGACGGAGGAGCTGATCCAGCACTCCCTCTACACCCTGGAGGGCGGGCAGGCGGCGACGACGGCGCTCATCGGACGCGGCTGTACGGCGGTGGTGTGCGCGAGCGACATGATGGCGCTGGGCGCGATCCGCGCCGCCAGACAGCTCGGCAAGGACGTGCCGCGCGATGTGTCCGTCGTCGGTTTCGACGATTCGCCGCTCATAGCGTTCACCGATCCACCGCTGACCACGATCCGCAAGCCGGTGCCGTCGATGGGCCAGGCCGCGGTCCGCACCCTGCTGGAGGAGATCGGCGGTACGCCCGCTCCGCACAGCGAGTTCGTCTTCATGCCGGAGCTGGTGGTACGCGGCTCCACGGCCTCCGGTCCGGCGCCCGGCCCCCTGGGCGAAACCCCGGGAGAAATCGGCCGGAAGTAAGGGTCTCGGGGTCGTCCCCAAGGCGTAGCGCATGCGGTCAGGACCCACCCGAGGGATGATCGGTCGAGAGCGGAAATCTGGCAGACTCTCTCTCCATGGGTGAAACGACCGTGAAGATTCCGGAAGGCACGACGGCCACGCCGACACCCCCCTCGGGTGCGACGGCCGACGGGTCCGGCCCGGTGTCCCGCACCGGTCGGCTGCGCCGTATGCGGTCGCCCCGACGCCCTCGTATCTGGTTCGAAATCCTGCTGATCGCGGTGAGTTACTGGATCTACTCACTGGTCCGTAACGCGGTGCCCGAACAGAAGGCCGAGGCCCTGCGCAACGCGGACTGGATCTGGCACGCGGAGCGCACGCTGGGCCTCAACTTCGAGGAGGCCGTCAACCACGCCGTGAATTCGGTGACATGGCTGGTCGTCGCGATGAACTACTACTACGCGACGCTGCACTTCATCGTCACGATCGCGGTGCTGGTCTGGCTCTACCGCCGTCACCCGGGCCGTTACGCGGCCAGCAGGCTCATCCTCTTCGCCACCACCGCTGTGGCACTGCTCGGTTACTATCTGTATCCGCTCGCGCCGCCCCGGTTGATGCCGGGCGGCCATTTCATCGACACGGTGCAGGTCCACGAGACCTGGGGATCGATGGCGTCGGGCAACTTCAAGGCGGTGTCGAACCAGTACGCGGCGATGCCCTCGATGCACATCGGCTGGTCACTCTGGTGCGGGCTGACCATCTTCGCGCTGGCCAAGGCGCCCTGGGCGAAGATCCTGGGGCTGCTCTACCCGACGGCCACGCTGATCGTGATCGTGGCCACCGCGAACCACTTCTGGCTGGACGCGGTGGGCGGCATGGTCTGCCTCGCGTTCGGGTTCGCCGTCTCGTACGCCTGGTACGGCGCGCTGCCGCACCAGCTGCCCCGGTACATCAAGGACGACCGCCCACGGCGGCGGTGGCTGCGCCGCCCCGGTCTGTGGGGCAGGCGGGCCTCGCCCGAGCCCGAGCCGGCCGGACAGGCCGCGCGTAGCGGCCCCGCGGAACAGGCCGCCTCGACGCAGCAGGCCGCCCACGGCGCGCGGAGCGCGCCACCGGCCACCCGCGCCTCGCCGGCCACCAAGCCGGGTGCGTCGCCGAAGCCCGGCGCGCCGTCCGGCCGGAGCGCGCCGTCCGCCTCGCGGCACAGACCGTCCCCCCGGAACCGGCCGTCCTCCCAGACGGCTCCGTAGAACGACTCAGACGACTCGGACGACTCAGACGGCCCCGTAGAACAGCTCCTCCATCACCGCGCGTGCCCGTCGGGTCGTCCGCCGGTAGTCGTCGATCATGTCGCCACTGTGTCCGTTGTACGGGCCGGGGCCGGGCTGCGCCGATCCGGGACCGTAGCCCAAGTACCGCCCCATCGCGGCCAGTTCACGGCCGTCCGACGGGAACGTGTCGCCCGCCCTGCCGCGTACGAGCATCACGCCGTTGCGGACCCGCGTCGCCAGCACCCAGGCCTCGTCGAGGATCTGGGTGTGCTCGTCCGAGATCAGGCCCGCGGCGTGGGCGGCGGCCAGCGCCTCGCGCGTACGCGTCGTGCGCAGACCGGGCACCTCCCAGGCGTGCCGCATCTGGATCAGCTGCACCGTCCACTCGACGTCCGACAGCCCGCCCCGGCCCAGTTTGGTGTGCAGGGTGGGGTCGGCGCCGCGCGGCAGCCGCTCCGTCTCCATCCGCGCCTTGAGCCGGCGGATCTCGCGTACGGCCGCCTCGCTCAGCCCCTCGGCGGGATAGCGCAGCGGGTCGATCAGCTCGATGAAGGCGCGGCCCAGCTCCGCGTCGCCGGCCATCGGTTCGGCGCGCAGCAACGCCTGGCTCTCCCAACCCAGCGACCAGCGGCGGTAGTAGGCGGCGTAGGAGGCCAGCGTGCGCACCAGCGGGCCGGTCTTGCCCTCCGGGCGCAGATCGGCGTCGATCATCAACGGCGGGTCGGTCGTGGGGAGTTGGAGAAGTCTGCGCATCTCGGACACGACGGTGCTGGCGGCCCGCGCCGCTTCCTGCTCGGCGACGCCCTCGCGCGGCTCGTACACGAACAGCACGTCCGCGTCGGAGCCGTAGCCCTGCTCGTGGCCGCCGAAGCGGCCCATGCCGATGACGGCGAATCTGGCGGGCAGGGTGTCGCCCCAGGTCTGCCGCACGGCGGCGCGCAACGCGCCCGACAGGGTGGCGGAGTTGAGGTCGGTGACCGCCTTGCCGACCCGGTCGACCAGCTCGCCGGGATCCTCCTCGGCGGGGTTCTCCTCGGTGCCGTAACTGCCGATGATGTCGGCGGCGGCGGTGCGGAACAGCTCGCGCCGGCGCACCCCGCGGGTGACGGCGACCGCGATCTCGGCGGTCTCCGCCCGGCCGACGGCGGCCAGCACCTCCAGCTCCAGATGCTTGACGCCGCGCGGTTTCAGGCCGTTCGCGTCGCCGAGGAGTGCGACGGCCTCCGGGGCGCGCAGCAGCAGGTCGGGGGCGAGCCGCCCGGCGGACAGCACGCGGGCCAGATTCTCCGCCGCCGCGCCCTCGTCGCGCAGCAGCCGCAGATACCAGGGGGTCTTGCCGAGCGCGTCGGACACCTTGCGGAAGCCCAGCAGTCCGGCGTCGGGGTCGGCCGAGTCCGCGAACCAGCCCAACAGCACGGGCAGCAGCGTCCGTTGGATGGCGGCCTTGCGGCTCACACCGGACGACAGGGCCTCCAGATGCCGCAGCGCGGCCACCGGGTCCGCGTACCCGAGCGCTTCCAGCCGCTGGCCGGCCGCCTTCGTACTGAGCCTGATCTCACCGGGGGCGAGCTGGGCGACGGCGTCGAGCAGAGGCCGGTAGAACAGCTTCTCGTGCAGTCTGCGGACCATCGAGGCGTGCCGCTTCCAGGCCCTGTTCAGTTCGTTGACCGGTTCGGTGCGCAGCCCGAGTGAGCGTCCGAGACGGCGCAGATCCGCCTCGTCGTCGGGCACCAGATGCGTACGCCGCAGCCGGAACAGCTGGATGTGGTGCTCCATGGAGCGCAGGAAGCGGTACGCCTCGTCGAGCTGAGCCGCGTCGGTCCGGCCGACGTAGCCGCCGGCGGCGAGCGCCCGCAGCGCGACGAGCGTGGTGCCGCTGCGCAGCGAGGCGTCGCTGCGGCCGTGCACCAACTGGAGGAGCTGTACGGCGAATTCGACGTCCCGCAGTCCGCCGGGGCCGAGCTTCAGCTCGCGGTCGACATGCCCGACGGGGATGTTGTCCACGACCCGGCGGCGCATCTTCTGCACGTCGGACACGAAGTTCTCGCGGTCGGCGGCCTGCCAGACCATGGGCGAGACGGCGGCCACGTAGTCGCGGCCGAGCGCGAGATCCCCGGCCACGGCGCGGGCCTTGAGCAGGGCCTGGAACTCCCAGGTCTTGGCCCAGCGCTGGTAGTAGGCGAGATGGCTGGAGAGGGTGCGTACGAGCGGGCCGTTGCGGCCCTCGGGGCGCAGATTGGCGTCGACGGGCCAGATGGTGCCCTCGGCCGTCGTCTCGGAGCAGACGCGCATCATATGGGCGGCGAGCCGGGTGGCCGCCTGGACGGCCTTGGCCTCGGTCTTGGCCGCCTCGGCGTCGTCCCCGTCGGCCGCGGGGTCGTGGACCAGGGTGTGGGCGGGCTCGCCGACGAAGATGACGTCGACGTCGGAGACATAGTTCAGTTCCTGGCCGCCGCACTTGCCGAGCGCCACGACGGCGAGCCGGCACATCGCCGCGTCCTCGGGGGCGGCGGCGCGGGCGATGGCCAGCGCGGCGCGCAGTGTGGCGGTCGCCAGGTCGGCCAGTTCGGCGGCGGTCTGGGCGACATCGGTGGTGCCGCAGACGTCGCGGGCGGCGAGGGACAGCAGACAGCGGCGGTAGGCGACGCGCAGCGAGTCGACGTCGTGCGCCTCGGCGAGACCGGCCTCGAACTCGGCGACGCCGGGGTGCAGGTCCGCCGACTCGTAGGTGACGAGCACCTGCCAGTCGGCGGGGTGTCTGGCCAGATGGTCGCCGAGCGCCTCGGACGCCCCCAGCACACCCAGCAGCCGGTCCCGCAACGGCTTCGCCGAGATCAGCGTGTCCAGCAGCAGCCGGCGCCCGTCGTCCTCGTGCGCCTCGGCGAGCCGGACGAGGGCGCGCAGCGCCAGATCGGGGTCGGCGGTGGAGCCGAGCGCGTCGAGGAGGACGGAATCGCCCCGTACGGACGCCATCTCGGGCAGATCGAGCAGACGCTCGGCGGCCGACGGGTCGGTGAAGCCGTGCCGGAGCAGGCGGGTGAAGGTACTGCTCCTGCGTCCCTGCACCGTCATGCGGCCTTTCGTCCGTCCGATGGAGATCCGTGGCCGAGCCTAGTACTCCGCCGCGTCCCGGGAGCCGGTGGAGCCGGTCGGCCGATGAGTTCTGGTGTCGCGGCCGGTCCTCTCCTGCGGAAGGGTCGTGAGCGTACTCCCGCTCACTGCCCCGCAGCACCTCTCCCGAAGGGACGGCACCATGGCGCACAAGGAACCGGTCGACACCTACCTCGACGCCCGCTACAGCGACCCGAAGGCAGTCGCGGACAGTTGGGCCGACGCGGTGACGCGGCTGGCGGAGGCCGAGATCTTCTGGTTGACGACCGTACGCCCCGACGGCCGGCCGCATGTCACCCCGCTGCTGACGGTCTGGTGGCGGGACGCGCTGTACTTCAGCTCGGGCGAGCGGGAGCGGAAGGTCCTGAATCTGAACGAGAACCGCGAGGTCGTCCTCACCACCGGCACGAACGCGCTCGGCGAGGGCCGGGACCTGGTGGTCGAGGGGGAAGCGGTCCGGGAGACGGACGGGGCGCGGCTGGGCGAGCTGGCGGCGCTGTGGGAGCGCAAGTACGGGCCGGACTGGCACTTCGAGGTGAACGACGGCGCGTTCGTGGGCAAGTGGGGCCCCGTCCCGGTGTTCGGGGTCGCGCCGCGTACGGCCTTCGGCTTCGCGAAGGACCCGTACAGCCAGACCCGCTGGCGGTTCGCCTGACGGCGGCCGTGGCATCCGCCGTATGAGCCAGGGCCGTTCACGGGGTGCGGGTGCCACGGGATTCCGGTAGCTCCGCCGGGAGATCCCCGGCGGTGTGACCGAGGAGTCCCCCGTGGCACGCACCGCACACCACCGCCCGCCGCCCCGCGTCTGGTCCGGCGCGGGTCCCTGGCGCTCCGTGCGCCTGTACGGCCTGCGGTACAGCGCCCGCGCCCTGGCCGATACCGGTCGGCGTCCGGTGCCGGAGGCCGTACGCCGGAGCGTGGACGTCCGCTCCTGGGCGCGTGCGGACACCCACGACCGTTCCGTGTCGGTGCGGGCGGCGCTCGACGAACGCCGACGCGGTGGATGTGCTTCCGGCGCGGCACCGGCGCGGTGCCCTCCGGCTCGCCTGAGGGGCCCTGGACACGTGGTCGTAGCATGGGTCTTCGCCATGGACACGATCAGCAGCTGGGAATTCGTCGCGCTCGCCGCGGCAGCCGCGCTCGTCGGCTTCTCCAAGACGGCGGTCAGCGGGGCCAACACGGTCAGCCTCGCGGTGTTCGCGGCCGTGCTGCCGGCCCGCGAGTCGACGGGTGTGCTGCTGCCGATCCTCATCGTGGGCGACGCGATCGCCGTCCTCACCTACCGCAGGCACGCGCACTGGCCCACGCTGTGGCGGCTGTTCCCGGCGGTCGCCGGGGGTGTGGTGATCGGCACCGTCTTCATGGTGTGGGCCGACGACGGAGCCGTGCGCGTCTCGATCGGGTCGATCCTTCTGTTGATGGCGGGCGTCACGGTCTGGCGGCGGCGTCAGGCACCGGCGCGGGACGCGCCACAGGAGGACTCGCCGGAGGAGACCGCTCCGGAGGAGACGGCGTCGCTCAAGGGGCGCGTCAAGGCGCGCTCCTACGGAGTGCTCGGCGGCTTCACGACGATGGTCGCCAACGCCGGCGGCCCCGTCATGTCGCTCTACCTGCTCTCGGCGGGCTTCCGCAAGCTCGGCTTCCTCGGCACGTCCGCGTGGTTCTTCCTGATCGTGAACACCACGAAGGTGCCCTTCAGCGTGGGGCTGGGGCTGATCGACCGCGACTCACTGCTGCTGGACGCGCTGCTGGTGCTGTTCGTCCTGCCCGGCGCCGTCGTCGGGAAGCTGTGCGTGGACCGTATCGACCAACGGGTCTTCGAACGCCTGGTGATCGGCGCGACGGTGCTGGGCGGACTTCAACTCCTGCTGCGCTGAGCCGCGTCGTACGACTCCCGCGCCGCCTCGACCTGTCCGACGTTCCGCTCGGCCCAGCCGGACAGGGCGTTCAGGACGGGCATCAGGCTCTGCCCCAGCGGTGTGAGCGCGTACTCCACCCGTACCGGCACGGCCGGGGTGACGGTGCGCGTCAGCAGACCGTCGCGCTCCAGCCGGCGCAGCGTCTGCGTCAGCATCTTCGGGCTGGCGCTCGCGAGCGTACGGGCGAGGTCGCCGTACCGGCGCGGTCCGTCGGCCAGTTCCTTGAGGACCAGGGCGGACCACTTCTCACCGATGCGCTCCAGCAGCCGGTTGGCCGGACACTCCGCGACCCGGACCAGATGGGATTCGCGGGCGTCGGCCCGGCGCTGGGCGGCACTGCGGGTCGTCATGGCTCTCCTCCAGGTACGCACCGCACTTCGAAGTGCGTACTGCCCGCCCCACGGTAGCGCCGCCTAACGTCGCGTCCCAGCGGCACGATCACCACCGATCAAGGAGCGAAGCCACCATGACCACCATCGCCGTCCTCGGCTCCGGCACCGTCGCCCGGTCCCTCGCGGGCCCCTGGCGCGACGCCGGCCACGAGATCGTCGTGGGTTCCCGCGACCCGCTGCGGGCCGCCGCCGGCGGGCCCCTGCCGGGCGTACGCGTCACCGGCCTGCCCGACGCGGCGCGGGCGGGTGACCTCGTGGTCAACACCCTGCCCGGCACGGCCTCCCTGGCCGTCCTCACGGGCCTCGCGCCCCATCTGACGGGCAAGATCCTCGTCGATGTCGCCAACGCCGTGGAGACGGACGCCCAGGGCTTCGCGACGGCGGCCCTCCACCCGGGCGGCAGTCTCGCCGAGGAGATCCAACGGGCGCTGCCCGCCGTACGCGTGGTGAAGACCCTCAACACGATGCACGCCTCGGTGATGGCCGCCCCGCGCACCCTGGCGACCCCGCCGTCGGCGTTCCTGTCCGGCGACGACGCCGGGGCCAGGAAGACGGTCGCCGCCCTCCTGGCGGACCTGGGCTGGCCCCCGGAGTGGATCGTCGATCTCGGTGACGTACGGACGGCACGGGCCCCGGAGGCGTTCCTGCTGCTGGTGGGCAGCCTGGTCCGCGCGTGGGGGCCGGTGCCGTTCGCGATGTCGGTCGCCCGCTGAACCTCCGGCTACAGCACCGGCAGCAGGTTCTTCAGCTCGAAGGCCGTGACCTCGGAGCGGTACTCCTCCCACTCGCGCTTCTTGTTGCGGAGGAAGAAGTCGAAGACGTGCTCGCCCAGTGTCTCGGCGACCAGTTCGCTGCGCTCCATCAGGGAGATCGCCTCGCCGAGGTTCTGCGGCAGCGGCTCGATGCCCATCGCGCGGCGCTCCGCGTCGGACAGGGCCCAGACGTCGTCGTCGGCGCCCGCCGGGAGTTCGTAGCCCTCCTCGATGCCCTTGAGGCCGGCCGCGAGGAGTACCGCGTAGGTCAGATAGGGGTTGGCGCCGGAGTCGATGGAGCGGACCTCCACGCGCGCGGAGCCCGTCTTGCCGGGCTTGTACATCGGGACGCGGATCAGGGCGGAGCGGTTGTTGTGGCCCCAGCAGATGTACGAGGGGGCCTCGCCGCCCGAGCCCGCCGTGCGGGTGGAGCCGCCCCAGATGCGCTTGTAGGAGTTGACCCACTGGTTGGTGACGGCCGAGATCTCGGCGGCGTGCTTGAGCAGTCCGGCGATGAACGACCGGCCGACCTTGGAGAGTTGGTACTCGGCGCCCGACTCGTAGAACGCGTTGCGGTCCCCCTCGAAGAGGGAGAGGTGGGTGTGCATGCCGGAGCCCGGGTACTCGCTGAACGGCTTGGGCATGAAGGTCGCCTGCACGCCCTGCTCCAGCGCGACCTGCTTCATGACCAGCCGGAAGGTCATGACGTTGTCGGCGGTGGAGAGCGCGTCGGCGTACCGCAGGTCGATCTCCTGCTGGCCGGGGGCGCCCTCGTGGTGGCTGAACTCCACGGAGATACCCATGGATTCGAGCATCGTGATCGCCTGGCGGCGGAAGTCCATGCCGACGTTCTGCGGAGTGTGGTCGAAGTAGCCGGAGCTGTCGGCGGGGGTGGGGCGGGTGCCGTCGACCGGCTTGTCCTTAAGGAGGAAGAACTCGATCTCGGGGTGGGTGTAGAAGGTGAAGCCGAGGTCCGAGGTCTTGGCGAGGATCCTCTTGAGGACGTAGCGCGGGTCCGCGAAGGACGGTGAGCCGTCGGGCATCAGGATGTCGCAGAACATCCGCGCGGTGCCGGGGGCCTCCGCGCGCCACGGCAGGATCTGGAAGGTCCCCGGATCGGGCTTGGCGATCATGTCGGACTCGTACACCCGGGCGAAGCCCTCGATCGCCGAGCCGTCGAACCCGATGCCTTCGTCGAACGCCTGTTCAAGCTCGGCGGGGGCGACGGCGACCGACTTGAGGAAGCCGAGCACATCGGTGAACCACAGGCGTACGAACCGGATGTCGCGTTCCTCAAGGGTACGGAGCACGAATTCCTGCTGCTTGTCCATGTCTGCTGTCCTACCCATCCTTGCCGGTCAGGCCGCCTGCTCCCACGCTCCCGGGAACACCGGGGCACCCGAGCATGACACCACACGATTTCCGGAAGGTTGCACACCGGCGTACTAAAGCATTGTCGGACACGCGCCCCCGGACGCGCTCGTCCGGGGGCATCGGCGGTGGACGGGGTGCGTGAGCGGCCCGCGGCTCAGCCGCCGTGGGTGATCTGGATGAGATTGCCGCAGGTGTCGTCGAAGACGGCGACGGTCACCGGACCCATGTCGACGGGCTCCTGGGTGAAGCGCACACCGAGCCCCTGGAGGCGCGCGAACTCTGCGTGGACGTCGTCCACGGCGAAGGAGGTGTACGGGATGCCGTCCGCGACCAGCGCCTCCTTGAAGGGCTTCACGGCGGGGTGCCCGGACGGTTCGAGCAGCAGCTCGGTGCCGTCGGGCTCGGCCGGTGACACGACGGTGAGCCAGCGGTCGTCGCCCACCGGAACGTCGTTCTTCGTACGGAAGCCGAGCACCTCCGTGTAGAAGCGCTGCGCCGCGGCCTGGTCGTCGACGAAGACACTGGACAGATTGATCTTCACGGGGATTCTCCTGATCGTTCGGGCGCGAGCCAGCGGTCGGTGAGGTGTTCGAGCGGCCTCGTGTCGAGGTGGTGGAATTTGTAGCGGCCCTCGCGCCGGGTCTCCACGAGGCCGGCGGCCTCAAGGAGGGCGAGATGCTGCGAGACGCCCTGCCGGGACGTGTTGAGCCGGTGTTTCGTCAGCAGCCGTCCGCAGATCTCGAACAGCGTCTGACCGTCGCGTTCGGCCAGCTCGTCGAGGATCGTGCGACGGGTGTGGTCGGCCAGGGCCTTGAACACATCATCGGACATGACGGCAGCATAGGCAAGCTTTCACTTGCCTATCAATCGCACCCGCCACTCGCCCCGTCGCTCGCCCCGCCACCCGTGCCCGGCGGTCGCGCCCGCCCGACCCGCCCTCAGTGGAGCGGAGCCGCGGTGTCCGACCAGCCCAGCGGGTAGGGCTCCCCGTCGTCCCCCGGCATCGGCCGCTCCCCGCCCGCCTCCGTGAACGCCGTGAGGGCCTCCACGAGCGCCGTACGCTGCTCGGTGGCCAGCCGCTCGACGATCGCCGTGATCTCGCGTCTGCGCGCCGCCGAGACGTCCGCCACGAGCGTCCGGCCCTCGTCCGTGAGCCGCAGGACGGTCTCGCGGCGGTTGGCCGGGTTGACCCCCCGCTCGGCCAGCCCGGCGGTGATGAGCCGGTCGACCATGCGCATCGCGGTGGAGGGGTTCACCCCGAGCCGCTCGGCCAGCGAGACGAGGTTGGCGCCGCCGTGGGCCGACAGGACCTTCAGCAGCCGGAACTGCGGCAGGGTGACCCGGTCCTCGACCGTGGCCAGGGAGCGGACGGACAGGGTGACGAGCAGCCGGGAGGCGATCAGGACCGCCCGGGTCACATCGTCGACGTCGGGCTCGTGCGGCTGGGGTTCCGGAGGGTCGGCCATGCCTCTTTGTACCGTGCCGGGGCGTCGGCGGACCCGCTCCGTACCGCCGTCCGTACCGCCGTCCCCACCGAAGAGCACGCGCGCCCACAGCCACGTTCCGGACTCGGTACCCCCTGCGCTCTCCTGTTCGGCCACCTGTACGGACTACGATCTGCGCCCATGGGGGGACGACGCCACATACGCGACGCGCGTCCCACGGCCTTGCTCAGCGCCGTGGTGACGCTGCTCGCCGCGCTCTCCGTCTGTCTGGGCCCCGCCGACACCCACCACCGGGTGTCGTCGCCACCGACGGTGACGGCGGAAGCGGCCTCCCACACCGCGCGCGTCGGCATCACCCTCCGTACGGACATGGACGGCACGGCCGCCCGGCCGGCCGCGGGCCCCGAGTACACCTGCCCGTACGACCGCGACGGCTGCCGCTTCATCCCGCACCTCAGTCCGGCCGTGCTCACCGCGCCGCACCCCGCCGACCCGCTCGGCACCGACGACGTGGGTCCGGCGCGCCTCGAACTCCCGCCCAGCACCGGCCAGGTGTCCCGCTCCGGAGCGTTTCCCCGCGCGCCGGATCTCCACGTCCTCCAAGTACTGCGGACGTAGCCGGGCCCGCGCCCCCACCGGGTTCCCGTACTTCCCCCACCCCCGTTCCGCAGGTTTTCGAGAAGGACGAAACAGACACCATGGCTTCCAAGACCCAGAGCAGCGAGCGCAAGGCCCGAATAGAGCAGATGCGCAAGGCCGAGCGCGCGCGTGAGCGCCGTAACCGCATCATCACGATCACCGCGAGCGCGGTCGTGGTCGCGGCGCTCGTCGGGTTCGGCGCGTTCGTGCTGAACAAGGAGTCCGAGGACCAGAAGAAGGAGGAGCAGGCCGCCGCGCAGCCCGTCAAGGGCGAGAAGTCCTGGGACGCGAAGAAGCTGGGCCGTGACCATGTCTCCGAGGCGGTCGAGTACCCGCAGACCCCGCCCGTAGGCGGCAACCACAACCAGGTCTGGATGAACTGCGCCGGCGACGTCTACAAGGACGCGATCCCGGACGTGAACGCGGTGCACTCGCTGGAGCACGGCGCGGTCTGGGTGACGTACAACGACAAGGCGCCCGAGGGCGACGTGAAGGAACTCGGCGACCTCGTCGGCAAGACCCAGTACACGCTGATGAGCCCCGTGAAGGAGCAGGCCGGGGCGATCATGCTGACCGCGTGGGGCAAGCAGGTCACCGTGGACAGCGCGAAGGACCCGCGCGTCAGCCAGTTCTTCTCGAAGTACGTGCAGGGCCCGCAGACGCCCGAGCCGGGTGCGGCCTGCACCGGTGGAATGGGCGCCCAGTGACCCGCACCAGCTGGGCCGCCATCACCGCGGTCGTCCTGGCGCTGCTGTTCGCCGGCGCGGCCACCGTCGCCTCCGCCGGGCCGGACGACTCGCCCCGTGCGGCGGCCACACCCACGTCGGACTCGCCGGAGGCGGGCTTCGCGCGGGACATGGCGGTCCATCACCAGCAGGCGGTGGAGATGTCGTTCCTCGTGCGGGACAGCACGGACGACGAGGAGGTGCGCCGCCTCGCGTACGACATCGCCAACACCCAGGCGAACCAGCGCGGCATGCTGCTGGGCTGGCTGGACATGTGGAAGCTGCCGAAGATCTCCACCGACCAGGAGCCGATGGCCTGGATGGCGGAGGCCGGGGAGCACGCGGGCATGGAGGGCATGGAGGGCATGGATCACGGCGGCCACGAGGTCCGTGACGGCTCGCTGATGCCCGGCATGGCGACGAAGACGGAGCTGGACACGCTCCGGTCCGCCAAGGGAAAGAAGGCGGAGGTCCTGTACCTCCAGCTGATGACCGATCATCACATCGGCGGCGTCGAGATGGCGCAGGGCTGCGCCGAGTTGTGCGAGGTCGACACCGAACGGGCCCTGGCCGAGGGCATGGTGACGGCCCAGCAGTCCGAACTGGACCTGATGGCCGACCTGTTGAAGGCCCGGGGCGCGAAGCCGCGCTCCTGACCGTCCGACGGCGGGACACATCGCCGCCGCCCCCGGCCGCAGGGATCCGTCCCCGCGGCCGGGGGCGGCGCCGTTCAGGCCGTACGGGAGGTACGGGCGGTGCGGGAGGCCGTCGCGGGGGTCGTGGCCGTCCAGGTGATCATCGGCGGGCGTACGGCCGCGCAGAGCGGCATACCGGCCGCGTCGGTCAGCCCGAGCGTGGTCTCGACGGTGCCCGCCCCCAGCAGCTCCCCCGGTATGTCCGCGAGGAAGATCTTCGCCCGCCGGAACATCTCGAAGCCGCCGCCCGGCGGCAGCTCGCCCCACGTCAGATAGACGAAGCGCGCGCCGCGCCGCCCCTGGACGTACGGCCCCCGGAAGTCCGGCACCGCGACGGCCGCCCCGCCCGTCCGGCCCGTCTCGACCGTCTCGCCCGTCTCGACCGGGATCTCGAAGACCGCGCCCGTCGCACCGCCGGACACCAACTGGTCCGGCTGCCCGCCGCGCTGGGCGCCGACATGGATGTGCCGGAACCCGCCGCACTCCGTGCCCGGCAGGTCGTGGCCCAGAATCCGCAGGGTCAGCAGTGCCATGCCCCTCACCTCTCCTTTCACCCGTTCGGGTGACAGCGGTCGCGTACACCCGTACGGCCCCATGACGATGGGGGCGCTCGGGGCGGACGGCATTCAGGAGGAACGAACCCCATGACCACCGCCAAAGACATCATGCATTCCGGCGCCGACTGGATCCCCTCGCACGAGACCCTGGACCGGGCCGCGCAGCTCATGCGGGACCTGGACGTGGGCGCCCTGCCCATCGCCGACACCGAGGAGCGGCTGACCGGCATCCTGACCGACCGCGACATCGTCGTCGGCTGTGTGGCGCGGGGCCACGACCCGGCGAAGGTCACCGCGGCCGAGATGGCCCGGGGCACACCGCGCTGGATCGAAGCCGGGGCGGACGTGGACGCCGTGCTCCACGAGATGCAGGAGCACCAGATCCGCCGGCTGCCGGTCATCGAGAACAAGCGTCTGGTCGGCATGATCAGCGAGGCGGACCTGGCGCAGCACCTGACAGACGCGCAGATCGCCACGTGGATGGAGCGGGTGTACGCGAGCGGCTGAGCCGCCGGCCGGACCCCCGGCGAGGGTGTGGGGCCGCCGCCCCGTGGCGCGGCCCACACACCTGTACGCACCCCATCGCGTCAGAAAGACGATTACAGTGGGGGGCGTGCCTCAACTACGTCTCGCCCTGAATCAGATCGACTCGACCGTCGGCGATCTCGCCGCCAACGCCGAGGCGATCGTGCACTGGACCCGGCACTCCGCCGAACAGGGCGCGCATCTCGTCGCGTTCCCCGAGATGGTGCTGACCGGCTACCCCGTCGAGGATCTGGCCCTGCGGTCGTCGTTCGTCGAGGCGTCCCGCGACGCGCTGCGCGCGCTCGCCGCGCGGCTCGCCGCCGAGGGCTTCGGCGAACTGCCCGTCGTCGTGGGCTATCTCGACCGCTCGGAGCGGGACCGGCCGCGGATCGGCCGCCCGGCCGGCTCCCCGCAGAACGCCGCCGCCGTGCTGCACCGGGGCGGTGTGGCGCTGACGTTCGCCAAGCACCATCTGCCCAACTACGGCGTCTTCGACGAGTTCCGCTACTTCGTGCCCGGCGACACCATGCCCGTCGTCCGGGTGCGTGGCGTCGACGTCGCGCTCGCGATCTGCGAGGACCTCTGGCAGGACGGCGGCCGGGTCCCGGCCACCCGCGCCGCCGGTGCCGGGCTGCTGCTGTCCATCAACGCCTCGCCGTACGAGCGGGCCAAGGACGACACCCGGCTCGAACTCGTCCGCAGACGCGCCCGGGAGGCCGGCTGCGTCACCGCGTATCTCGCGATGATGGGCGGCCAGGACGAGTTGGTCTTCGACGGCGACTCGATCGTCGTCGACAAGGACGGCGAAGTCGTGGCGCGCGCACCGCAGTTCGCCGAGGGCAGTGTGATCCTGGACCTCGAACTGCCCGCGGCTGCCGCCGAGCCCCCGGGCGGCACCGTGGACGACGGTCTGCGTATCGACCACGTCGTCCTGTCCGAGGAGCCCGTGGCCGCCTACGAGCCGGAGCTGGCCGGCGGATACGCGGACCGGCTGGACGACGACGAGGAGATCTACTCCGCCCTGGTGGTGGGCCTGCGGGCGTACGCCGCGAAGAACGGCTTCCGGTCCGTCCTGATCGGGCTCTCCGGCGGCATCGACTCCGCCCTCGTCGCCGCGATCGCCTGCGACGCGCTCGGGGCGGCGAACGTGTACGGCGTCTCGATGCCGTCCAAGTACTCCTCGGACCACTCACGCGGCGACGCGGCCGAACTCGCCCGCCGTACGGGGCTCAACTTCCGCACCGTGTCCATCGAGCCGATGTTCGACGCGTACATGGACGCGCTCGGTCTGACCGGGCTGGCGGAGGAGAACCTCCAGTCGCGGCTGCGCGGCACGATGCTGATGGCGCTGTCCAACCAGGAGGGCCAGATCGTGCTGGCGCCGGGCAACAAGTCCGAGCTGGCGGTGGGGTATTCGACGCTGTACGGCGACTCCGTCGGCGCGTACGGCCCGATCAAGGACGTCTACAAGACGACCGTCTTCCGGCTCGCCCGCTGGCGCAACCGCGCCGCCGAGGAGCGCGGCCAGACCCCGCCGATCCCCGAGAACTCGATCACCAAGCCGCCGAGCGCCGAACTGCGCCCCGGCCAGGTCGACACGGACTCCCTGCCGGACTACGACGTGCTGGACCGGCTGCTGGAGATGTACGTCGACGGGGACCGGGGCAAGGACGCGATCGTCGCGGCGGGCTTCGACCCGGAGACGGTGGCGAGGACGCTGCGCATGGTGGACACCGCGGAGTACAAGCGGCGGCAGTATCCACCGGGCACCAAGATCTCCGCGAAGGGCTTCGGCAAGGACCGGCGGCTGCCGATCACCAACCGCTGGCGGGAGTCACCGACCGCCTAGGACCGGCCCCGCCGGAACCGCCCGGAACCGACGCGCCCTGGGCCGACCGCCCGAGGCCGGTCGTCCGAACGCGCCCGCCCGCACTCAGAGTTCGATACGGGCGGCGATCGGCAGATGGTCGCTGCCCGTGCGGGGCAGCGTCCACGACGACATCGGCTCGACGTCCCTGACCATGATCTGGTCGATCCGCGCCATCGGGAACGCCGCCGGCCAGCTGAAGCCGTAACCGTCGCCGGCGGCGCCCTGGGTGGAGCGCATCTGCGACGTGACGGCCTTCAGGGAGCGGTCGTTCATCGTGCCGTTGAGGTCGCCGAGGAGCACGACCCGCCGGATCTTCTCGGCCTCGATCGCCTCGCCGAGCGCGTCGGCGCTGTTGTCGCGCTGGTTGGCGGTGAAGCCGGCGTGCAGCTTGACGCGTACGGACGGCAGATGCGCCACGTACACGGCGATCTCGCCCTGCGGCGCGGTCACCGTGGCGCGCATCGCGCGCGTCCAGCCCATCCCGATGTCGACGGGACGGCTGCCGGTCACCGGGTATTTGCTCCAGAGCCCCACCGTGCCCTGCACCGAGTGGTACTTGTACGTCCCGGCCAGCGCCTTCTCGTACGTGGGAACCGCCGACGCCTTCAGCTCCTCCAGCGCCACGACGTCCGCGCCGGACTCGACGAGTTGTCGCGCCGTTCCCTCCGGGTCGGGGTTCTGCGCGTTCACGTTGTGCGTGGCGACCATCAGATCACCGCCGCCGCCCGACTTGTCGAGGATCAGCCCGCCGAAGAGATTGACCCAGACGACGGCCGGGAGCAGCAGCGCGATCAGCGCGGTGGCGGAGCGCCGCAGCAGCGCGCCCAGGAGGATCAGGGGGACGAGCAACCCCAGCCACGGCAGGAACGTCTCCATCAGAGAGCCCAAGTTGCCGATGCGGTTGGGGACCTGGGCGTGCAGGATCATCAGCAGCGCCGTCAGGACGGAGAGCACCGCCAGGAGAATGCCACGGCGCCAGATGCCGCGGTCGCCGCGCCAGCGGTCGGCGAGGGTCCGCAACCGGCTCTTCCTGGGAGGGTCGTTGTCCTCGGCCCCGTCCACCCGGGATTCAGCCGTGTACTCCTGCGTCATTCCGCTGCCCTCACTGCCTTGCCTTGCACGCCCGCCTTCGACCCTAGGCGATGACGGGCGCTTTATCTGCCGTCCCCCGACAGCCGTACGGGCTCAAGGACGCGCGGCGTGGGGCCCCGGGTTCCGGATCAGGGTGGCCACCGGGCCGCTGTGACGCAACACGCATGCTCAGCGCCCCGGGCCGGCGCCGGAATCCGCCGCCGTACCCCCGGCCGTGTCCCCGCCCGACTCCGCGCCCGACTCCTCGCCCGGGTCCCTGGGGCGCAGGCCTTCGAGCACCGCGCGGATGATGCGCTCGGAGAGATCGTCGTCCAGCGGCGCCTCCTTGCGGTGGATGGTCCGCAGGAGCATGGGGCCGGCGAAGAGTTCCTCGATCAGTTCCGCGTCGATGTCCGCGCGGAGTTCACCGGCGGCGACGGCGCGGCGCACGGCCGCCATGACCGCGACACGCCGCGGCTCGATCACCGTGCTCTGGTAGGCGCCCCACAGCTTCGGGTGGGTCTTCATCTGCGCGAAGACGTTGTGCAGCAGGGCCGAGTTGCGCTGGGCGAGTCCGCGGCGGCGCATGGACTCCAGTGCGGCGTGGATGTCGGAGAGGCCCGAGGTGCCCGAGAGGACGGGCTCGGGCGGCTCCATGTGGCGCAGGACATCCATGAACAGCTCTTCTTTGTCGCTCCAGCGCCGGTAGATGGTGGCCTTGCCGACGCCCGCCGTCCGTGCGATGCGCTCGATGGAGAGCCCGGCCAGCGGCTCGCCCTCCTCAAGGAGGCGCACCACGGCCTGGAGGATGGCGCGTTCGGCCGCCTCGCTGCGCGGGCGGCCCCGCCGGGGCTCCCGCTCCTGGCCGTGGACCGGCTCCCGGTCGTGCCCCTGGTCGTGCTCCCGGCCGTTCTCCTGGTCCCGCAATGCCTCACCCTTCGTACCGCCCCCACCACCCCGTGCGGGCCGCACCCGCGCGCCGATTCTCGCCGACGGCGGCGGGTGCGGTCGACCGGCTCAGTCGCGTACGGCGGGCGCGGCGGGCACGGGTGCATCGGCCGACAAATCGGCGGGCGTCTCGGCCGACGGCTCGGCGGGCCGCGTCGGTACGGGCCCCTCCGGGGCCTTGCGGCCCGGCATGAAGAGCGCCACCACAACGGTGCCGATCAGCGCGACACCGGCGGAGCCGAGGGCGGCGACCTGCATCGCGCTGAGGAAGGCGTCGCTCGCGGAGTCCATCAACGGGGCGCCGGCGGGGCCGAGTTTCTCGGCGACGGCCATGGTCGCCTCGATCGACTCCCCCGCCGCGTCGCGCGCGGCGGCCGGGACGGCGCCGAGGTGTCCCTCGATCTCGCCGCGGTAGGTCGAGGAGAGCAGCGAGCCGAGTACGGCGACGCCGAGCGCCCCGCCGACCTGGCGGAAGGTGTTGTTGATGGCCGATCCCGAGCCGGCCTTCTCACGCGGCAGGGCCTGCATGACGGTCACCGTCACCGGGGGCATGATGTGGGCCATTCCGGCGCCCTGGACGAAGAAGACGACGCACAGCACCCACACGGGCGTGGTGGCGTCGAACAGCGCGAACGAGGCGAGGCCGACGGCGACGAGCAGCATGCCGCCGGTGCAGACGGCGCGGGCGCCGAACCGGTCGACGACCAGCCGGGCGCGCGGCGCGAACACCATCTGCGCCACGGCGAGCGGCAGGATCAGCAGACCGGAGTCGAGGGCGCTGTAGCCGCGCACGCTCTGGAGGTAGAAGGCCGAGAAGAAGGTCACGCCCATCAGGGCGAAGAAGACGAGCGCGATGGCGGCGACGGCCGCCGAGAACGCCGGCTTCTTGAAGTAGGACATGTCCATCGACGGGTGGTCGCTGCGCTTCTGGTGCACGACGAACACGGCCAGGACGGCCACACCGCCGAGGGTCGAGGCCAGCACCGTGGCGTCGGTGAAGTCGGCCAGCTCGCCCGCGCGGATGATCCCGTACACGAGCAGGACCAGGCCGACGATCGAGAGCAGCACACCCACCGGGTCGATGCGGCCGGGCTTCGGGTCCTTGGAGTCCGGGACGAGGAACCACATCGCGATCAGTCCGACGATCACCACGGGGACGTTGATCAGGAAGATCGAGCCCCACCAGAAGTGTTCGAGCAGGATGCCGCCGGTGATCGGCCCGATGGCGATGCCCAGGCCGACGCTGCCGGCCCATATGCCGATGGCCTTGGGCTGCTCGTCGCGCTCGAAGACGTTCATCAGGACGGCGAGGGTGGCCGGCATCACAAAGGCGGCGCCGAAGCCCATCAGGGCGCGGTACGCGACGAGTTCACCGGGTGATCCGGACATCGCGGCGAGGGCGGAGCCGATGCCGAAGACGGCGATGCCGAAAAGCAGGACCTTCTTGCGGCCGACGCGGTCGCCGAGCAGGCCGGAGGTGAAGAGGAGGCCGGCGAAGACGAGGGTGTAGGAGTTGATCGCCCACTCCAGCTCGCTCTGCGTGGCGCCGATCCCGACGGGCTCCGGGCTGGAGATCGTCTTGACGGCGACGTTCAGGATCGAGTTGTCGAGGACGACGATGAGCAGGCTGAACATGAGGACGCCGAGGATGGCCCAGCGGCGCTTGTGCACGGCTTCGGGCACCCGGGGTGCGGAGTCGTGGACGCCGGTCGGGGCCGACGACGGTGAGGGTGACGATGTGGACATGCCGATGAGCCTAAGGGCATTTCAATACGAGACCGTCTCGTATTGTAAAGTCTTTACCCGGCGGCCCGGTGCGGGCGGAGCAGCCCCACTTCCCGGGGACCGTCCGGAGATGCCACCATGGAGACGGTCCGGGGACGCCGTCAGGGCGCCTCGAGATGACGAAGGAGTCGTAAGCCATGACATTCGAGGCTGCGCAGAATCCCTCCGGCGACACCAAGTCGCTGTACGGCGGTACCAGCGCCCGTAACCGCCGTGTCACCGTCCACGACATCGCCGCCGCCAAACGACGCGGTGAGAAGTGGCCCATGCTCACCGCCTACGACGCGATGACCGCGTCCGTCTTCGACGAGGCCGGCATCCCGGTCATGCTGGTCGGTGACTCGATGGGCAATGTCCATCTCGGCTACGAGACGACCGTACCGGTCACGCTCGACGAGATGACGATGCTGTCCGCCGCCGTCGTACGGGGCACCAGGCGCGCCCTCGTCGTCGGCGACCTGCCCTTCGGCTCGTACCAGGAAGGCCCCGTCCAGGCCCTGCGCAGCGCCACCCGGCTCGTCAAGGACGCGGGGGTCGGCGCCATCAAGCTGGAGGGCGGGGAGCGCTCGCTGCCGCAGACCGAGCTGCTCGTCCGGTCCGGCATCCCGGTCATGTCGCACCTCGGACTGACGCCGCAGTCCGTGAACACCCTGGGCTACCGCGTGCAGGGCCGCGGCGACGAGGCCGCGCACCAGTTGCTGCACGACGCCAAGTCGGCGCAGGCGGCGGGCGCGTTCGCGGTGGTCCTGGAGCTGGTGCCGGCCGAGGTCGCCGCCGAGATCACCCGGTCGCTGGACATCCCGACCATCGGCATCGGGGCCGGTCCGGACACCGACGCGCAGGTGCTCGTGTACACCGACATGGTGGGGCTCACCGGCGGCAAGGTGCCACGCTTCACCAAGCAGTACGCCAACCTCCGGCAGACGCTCGGCGACGCCGCGAAGGCGTTCGCGGACGAGGTCGCGGGAGGAACGTTCCCGCAGGAAGAGCACACCTTCCACTAGGTCCACCGGGTCCAGTCCACCAGGTCCACCGGGCCCGGTGGACCTGGTGGGCCCCGTCACACCCAACAGCCACTGCCGCACCAGAAGACAGCCCGCCGACATCCCCCATCGGCGGGCTGTCGGCGTGCGCGGGGACCCGGCGCCGGCCCGACGGCCACGTGTCGGCGGCCTGTCGGTCGTCTGTCGGTCCCTTGTCGGCGGGCGCTGCCACGATCGACGGCATGACGCGAATCGACACGATCCCTGCCGACGGCACCACGGCCGTCACGGTACGGGGCCTGGTCAAGCACTACGGTGCGACCAAGGCGCTGGACGGCGTGGACCTGGACGTGCGTGAGGGCACGGTTCTCGGTGTCCTCGGCCCCAACGGCGCCGGCAAGACCACCCTCGTACGCTGCCTGTCCACCCTGATCCTGCCCGACGCCGGCACGGCCGTCGTCGCCGGCTACGACGTGGTGAAGCAGCCACGACAGCTGCGCCGCACCATCGGCCTCACCGGTCAGTACGCCTCGGTCGACGAGAAGCTCGCCGGCTGGGAGAACCTGTACATGATCGGGCGACTGCTCGATCTGTCCCGTACGGCCGCCCGCAGGCGCGCCGACGAACTGCTGGAGCGGTTCTCGCTCACCGAGGCGGCGAAGAAGCCGGTGCTCCAGTACTCCGGAGGTATGCGCCGGCGCCTGGACCTCGCGGCGTCGATGATCGGGCAGCCCTCGGTGCTCTATCTGGACGAGCCGACGACCGGTCTCGACCCGCGCACACGCAACGAGGTGTGGGCGGAGGTCCAGCGGATGGTCGCCGACGGTGTGACCGTCCTGCTCACCACGCAGTACATGGAAGAGGCCGAGCAGTTGGCGAGCGAGCTGACGGTCATCGACCGCGGCCGGGTCGTCGCGGGCGGCAAGGTCGACGAGCTGAAGGCGAGGGTCGGCGGCCGGACCCTGGAGATCCGCCCGGCCGACCCCGGCCGGCTCCCCGAGATGGCGCGGGCGTTGAGCGAGACGGGGCTGGACGGTGTCGCGGGGTCGCAGATCCAGGACGGCATGCTGTTCGTACCGATCCTCGCCGACGAGCAACTGACCGCCGTGATCGGCCTGTTGGGCGCCCGAGGCTTCGACATCGCGCACATCGGAACCCATCTGCCCAGCCTGGACGAGGTGTTCCTGGCGATCACGGGCGAGAAGTCGAGCGAGCAGGCCGACGCCACGGACCACGACGCGGACGACGCACAGCTGAAGGGGGTCGCGGCATGAGCACGGCGACAACGACCAAAACGACCGAAGTACCGGAGCCCACCCCGGCCCCCCGGCCCGGGAAGGCCGTCCGGGCCGTCACCGACGAGGGCCGGATCGGCCTGCGGGCCAATCTGCGGCACATCGGCGCCCTCGCGCGCCGCAACGTCCTCCAGATCAAGCAGGATCCCGAGTCGATGTTCGACGTCCTGCTGATGCCGATCGTCTTCACCCTGCTCTTCGTCTTCGTCTTCGGCGGGGCCGTCGCGGGCAAGGGCAACCAGTCCGAGTACGTCAGCTATCTGGTCCCCGGCCTGATGGCGATGATGGGGCTCAACGTCTCGATGGCCGTGGGCAGCGGGATCAACGAGGACTTCCAGAAGGGGGTCATGGACCGGTTCCGCACGATGCCGATCGCCCGGTCCTCGGTCCTCATCGCGAAGATCGTGGTCGAGGTCGGCCGGATGATCGTCGCGTTCGCGATCCTGCTGATCGTGGGCTTCATACTCGGTCTGTCGATCGAGACCTCGGTCCTCGAAGTGCTGGGCGCCATCGGGCTGTCGCTGCTGTTCGGCGCGTCGCTGATGTGGATCTTCATCCTGATCGGACTGACCGTGAAGACGGCGCAGGCGGTGCAGGGGGTCGGGTTCCTGGTGCTGATGCCGCTCCAGTTCGGCTCCTCGATCTTCACACCGCCGTCGACGATGCCGGGCTGGTTGCAGAACTTCACGGACTACAACCCGCTGTCGAATCTGGCGGACGCGGCGCGCGGGCTGTTCATCGGCGGGCCGGTGGCGCACGATCTGCTGCTGACGCTGGGCTGGTCGGCGGCGATCACGCTGGTGACGGCGCCGATCGCGGTGGCCAAGTTCCGCAAGAAGACCTGACATCCGCCGCCGGGGTCCCGGCTGCCAGGACCCCGGCGGATGTCAGGCACCGGCGACGGCGTAGGCCTCGTCGAGGGTGAGCGCGCGGCCCTCGGCGAGCGCCTTCTCGTAGTCGGCGCCGGTCAGTCCCCCGGCGTGGACGACCGCCTCGGCCGCCTCCCGGCAGCCGCGCTCCTGCCCGTTGCGGTAGTGGCCCGGGGGCAGTTGCGCCTCGTACGCGCCGATCAGGCGCGCACCGTCCCGTACCCGCTCCGGGTCGCCGAGCCCGGCCAGCGACCAGCCCGCGATCAGCAGATGGACCGCCGCCATCTGCGGCGCGACCATCTTCGACATCGGATCGCGCGCATGGGCCAGCGCCTCGCGCGACTGGGCGAGCCCGTCGGCGTACCGGCCGTCGAGATTGTCCAGCCAGCCGAGCAGACCGAACACGAACCCCGCGAAGAGGGCCAGGTTGGAGTGGGCGAAATCGCCACGCAGCCGGTCGAGTTGCTCCCTGGCCTCCTCGACCCGCCCGTCGCGGCCGAACAGCAGCGCCAGATAGATCCGGGCGGCCGGTCCCGCCTCGTAGTCGCGCCGGCTGTTCTGGGCGAGCAGCCCGCGCAGCATCGCCTCGGCCTCGGCCGACTCGCCCTGCTCCATCATCACACCCGCGAGACGCGTCTGGAGCAGCGCGACCTGCGACTCGGCGCCGAGCATCCGGGCCTTGTCGATGGCGGAGTGGAAGTCGGCGGCGGACCGTTCGTACTCCCCTTTGCGCTCGAAGGCCTCGGCGCGGGCCGACAGGGCCTCGGCGGCGCCCCACGCGTCGCCGAGCCGGGTGAAGATCTCCAGGCTCTCGTCGGCGTCCCGGCTCGCGTCGCCGACCCACTCGGTGCGGTTGGCCAGGACGTTGGCCCGCATATGGAGGGCAGCCGCCAGCTCCCACTCGTAGCCGAAGTCCCGGCACGCCTCGACCGTCGCGTCGACGAGCGTCCGGAGCTGGCCGGGCTCCCCCGTCATCATCACCGTGAAGAACCAGTACGAGCCCGGCGTACGGCAGGTCTGCGGCAGACCGGGCCGGTAGACCTCACCGACGCGGCGCAGCCAGTCCTTCGCCACGCTCGTGGTCCACTGGTCGAACTCGTGGTTCATGCTGGCCAGATGGATCAGCCGGGCCCCGCGCCGCGCCTCCAGCAGTTGCTCGGGCGCCATCGGCGGGGGCGCGTCCGTGCACCGTTCGTACAGGGGCGGCGCCGGGGCGGTCGGCGGGTCGAAGGGGTCGGGGCCGAGGTCGGCGGCGGCCCGCGACCAGTGCCGGGCGTCGGTGCGCAGATCGCGGACCTGCCAGTACCAGGCGAGCGAGTGCACCAGACACAGCGCCTCGTGCTCGTCCCCTTCGGCGACGGCATGCCGCAGCGCGGTGCGCAGATTCTCGTACTCGACCGTGATCCGGGTCATCCAGTGCACCTGCTCGGGACCGCGCAGCTTGGGGTCGGCGAGCCGGACCAGCTCTCTGAAGTGCACGAGATGGCGGCGCTCGACGGCGGCGCGCCCGCCTGACTGGTCCAGCCGCTCCCCCGCGTACTCCAGGACGGTCTCCAGCAGCCGGTAGCGCATCGCGCCGTCCGGGGCGGGGGACGCGACGACGAGCGACTTGTCGACCAGCGAACCGAGCAGTCCGAGCGCGTCGGGCCCGCACACGGCCTCGGCGGCGGCCAGGTCGCAGCCGCCGGCGAAGACGGACAGGGCGCTCAGCGCGGTCCGCTCGGCGGAGTCGAGCAGGTCCCACGACCAGTCCACGACGGCGCGCAGGGTCTGCTGCCGGGGCAGTACGGTGCGGCTGCCGCCGGTCAGCAGGCGGAAGCGGTCGTCCAGCCGGTCGGCGATCTGCCGGGGGGTGAGCATCCGCAGCCGGGCGGCGGCCAGCTCGATCGCGAGCGGCAGCCCGTCGAGCCGGCGGCAGATCTCCTCGGCGGCAGCCGGGTCGTCCTGTGTACGGAAGCCGGGCCGGGCGGCGGCGCCCCGGTCGGCGAGCAGCCGCAGCGCCATCGGTTCCGGCAGCGGACCGACCGGGCGTACGACCTCACCCGGCACACCGAGCGGTTCCCGGCTGGTGGCGAGGACGGTCACGCCGGGGCAACGGGCCAGCAGCTCCTCGGCCAGCCGGGCGGCGGCGTCCACGACGTGCTCGCAGTTGTCGAGCAGCAGCAGCATGCGCCGGCGCGAGCAGTGCTCGACGAGCCGTACGAGGGGGTCGGTGGCGCCCGGGTCGACGGCCCGCAGCCCCTCGGCCCCGGCGCCGCGGAGCACGGTCTCGCGCGCCCCGAGCGCGACGAGGACGGCCTCGGGCACGGTCTCGGGATCGTCGACGGGGGCGAGTTCGGCGAGCCACACCCCGTCGGGCCATCCCTCGTGGGCGGCCCCGGCGGCGACCTCCTGCGACAACCGCGTCTTCCCGGCGCCCCCGGCCCCGAGCAGGGTGACCAGCCGTGCGTCCCGCAGATCCTCCCGGAGATCGGCGAGGTCGCCCTCCCGTCCGACGAAACTGGTGATCCGCGCGCGGATGTTGCCGGGGGTCGGGGCGGGGGCGGCGTCGACGGGGGCGGTGGGAGAAGTGGGGGCGGTGGGACCGGACGGCCCGGCGGAGGCCGAGGCGGGCGCGGACCCGTTCACCGGGCGGGCGAGGGCCTTCAGGGGTGTACGGCGCCGCTGGGCGCCGGCCCTCCCGTCGCCGTCGTCGCGGTCGTCGCCGTCGTCCGGGTTCAGCAACTCCTTGTACAGCGCGCGCAGTTCCGGGCCCGGGTCCATGCCCAGCCGGGTCGCGAGGTCGCGGCGCACGTCCTCGTACGCCGACAGCGCCTCGGCCGGGCGGCCCGCCGCGCGCAGGGCGCGGATGCGCAGCGCCTGGAGCAGTTCGTCGATCGGGTGCTCGTCGCAGAGCGCGGTGAGTTCGGGCAGTGCCTCCTCCGCGTGGCCGAGGGCGAGCGCCGCCGTGAGGCGGGCCCGGCGGGCGCCGAGCCTGCGGGACTCCCAGCGCGCCGACTCGGCCCGGTGGTCGGGCAGGTCGGACAGCGCGGGTCCGTGCCACAGCCCCAGGGCCTCGTCCAGCAGCTCGGCGGCCCGCTCGGGGCTGCCGTCGTCCAGGGCCCTCGTGCCCTCGGCCGTGAGCCGCTCGAAGCGGTACAGGTCCACGTCGTCCGGCTCGGCGCAGAGCCGGTATCCGCCGCCGTCCGAGACGACGGTCTCCGCCCCGAGCGCCCGGCGCAGCCGGCTGACCAGGGCCTGGAGCGCGCCCGCCGCGTCCGCGGGTACGTCGCCGTCCCAGACCGCGTCGACCAGCGTGGCCGTCTGCACGGTCCGTCCGGGCCGCATCGCCAGCACGGTCAGCAGCGCGCGCAGCCGTGATCCGCCGACGGCGTGCGGGGTACCGTCGGCGCGCAGTGCCCGCGTGGGGCCGAGGAGCCGGTAACGCACCCCACCATTGTCCGGTACAACCATCCGGTCGGCCGCCCGCTCCCCCAAGTCCGTGGACCACATGTGCCGGGTTCCCCCTCCGTACCGCGTTCCCGTGCGGGAACGATCCTCCGCCGTGCCGTCGCGCCCACCAACGTGACATCAGCCACTGCCCGGCCGGGCGCGCCCCCTGCCTGATCCCCAGCCTCGCCGGAACCCGTCGCCCGGCGCGAGACGTTCCCACCGTGTCGCCTGTACGGTCGGCACCGCCCCGACGGCCGGGCGCACCCCGCGCCCGTCCCCGCCACCGCTTCCCTCAGGAGTCGCGAATGAGCACCGCACCCTTCAGTGGCTCCAGTGGCTCCCGCGGCTCCCGTGCCGACCGGCGGATCAGTCCCGTCTTCCTCGGCATCGCCGCCGTCATGGCCGCGACGGGGTGGGCGGTGTGGACGGACTTCGCGGCGGACGCCCGTATCGCCGTCTTCCTCTTCGTCACGTCCGCGTGGATCGTCTCGCTCTGTCTGCACGAGTACGCGCACGCCCGCACCGCCCTGCACAGCGGCGACATCTCCATCGGCGCCAAGGGCTATCTGACGCTCAACCCCCTCAAGTACACCCACGCGTTGCTGAGCATCGTGCTCCCCGTGCTCTTCGTCATCATGGGCGGCATCGGTCTGCCCGGTGGCGCGGTCTTCATCGAGCGGGCCCGGATCCGGGGCCGGTGGCGGCACAGCCTGATCTCGGCGGCGGGCCCGCTGACGAATCTGCTCTTCGCGGCCGTCTGTACGGCGCCGTTCTGGCTGGGTCTGCTCGACGGTGTGCCGCTCGTCTTCCGCTTCGCGCTCGCGTTCCTGGCGCTGCTCCAGGTGACGGCCGCGATCCTCAACTTCCTTCCGGTGCCGGGACTTGACGGCTACGGCGTGATCGAGCCCTGGCTCTCGCGCAAGGTACGGGCCCAGGTGGAGCCGTTCGCGCCGTTCGGACTGCTCGCGGTCATCGTCGTTCTGTTCATCCCCGAGGTGAACCGCGCGTTCTTCGACGGGATCGACGCGATCCTGGGCGGGCTCGGCATCAGCGAGGCGGAGACGTACTGCGGCCGGAACTTCTACCGCTTCTGGACGAGCCGCGACGAGCTGTGCCAGTAGTCCGTCAGCCGGCCGACGTCGCCGACGTCGCCGACCTCGCCCTGCGGACGTAGTACCAGGCCATGTTCGACGACAGCCCGGCCAGCAGCACCCAGACGACACCGAGCCAGCCGCTCCCCCGCGCGAAGGACACCACGGCCGCCGCGACGGACAGCAGGCAGACGGTGAGGGCGTAGAGAGCGAGGCGGGGCATGGGGTCGGCTCCTGTCGGGGGCGGGAAGGGCGTACGTACCGCACGGCGTACGTGACACACGGCGTACGTACCGCGGCGCCCGTCCAGTGTCCCCCATGCCCTGTCGGCCTCAGACGTCGGTGACGCGCAGCCCCGCGTGCGCCTTGTAGCGGCGGTTGACCGAGATCAGGTTCGCCACCAGCGACTCCACCTGGTGCGCGTTGCGCAGCCGCCCCGCGAACACGCCCCGCATACCGGGGACACGGGCCGCCAGCGCCTGCACGATGTCGGTGTCGGCCCGTACCTCGCCGAGCACCATCACATCGGTGTCGATCCGCTCGACCGCGGGGTCCTGGAGCAGCACGGCGGACAGATGGTGGAAGGCGGCGGTGACGCGCGAGTCGGGCAGCAGGGCGGCGGCCTGTTCGGCGGCGCTGCCCTCCTCGGGCTTCAGCGCGTAGGCGCCCTTCTTGTCGAAGCCGAGCGGGTTGACGCAGTCGACGACGAGCTTGCCGGCGAGTTCGTCCTTGAGCGATTCCAGCGTCTTGGCGTGGCCGTCCCACGGCACCGCGACGATGACGATGTCGCTGCGGCGCGCGCACTCGGCGTTGTCCGCGCCCTCGACGCTCGCGAGGCCGAGTTCGGCGGCTGCCGCCTCGGCGCGTTCGGCGGCCCGGGAGCCGATGATCACTCTCTGACCGGCCCGCCCGAGCCGGTAGGCGAGTCCGCGTCCCTGGTCGCCGGTGCCGCCGAGCACGCCGACGGTCAGGCCCGAGACGTCGGGCAGCTCCCAGGGGTCCTTCGCGGGGGGCTTCGGCGTGCCGCCACTGTCGGTAGAAGTCATGACGCCGACAGTACTTGGCGGTACGGAGCCCACCGGCACGCCCCGTCCGTCCGGCCCATCCACGCGGAATGGCCCGTTCGGGTGACGCCGCCCGGACCCCCGGCGCGGGGCGCGGCACTGCGGCAGGATCCCGGCCCATGGATGCCGTACGCGTCGCCCTGCTCCGTGAAGTCCTGGCCGGTACGCGGTGGCCGGCCGCGACCCGCCGGTTCGCCGCGTCCCTGCGCTCCTCCGTCGTGCCGCACGGGGGCGGGCTGCTGCTGGTGGGCACGCGGACGTACGAGCCGTGGCACCTGGCCGCGCACCTCGTGGACGAGGCGGCGTGGTCCGGCCGCCCGGAGCTGGCGCCGCTGCTCGTACGGCACCGGGTACGGCCCGGCGACCCCGCGCATCTGGCCGTCGGGCTCGGCAGGCTCCAGGCGGCGGGCCGGGGCGAGACGCTGCTGCTGGTGGCCCCGGAGCGGCCGGACGGCGGGCTGCTGGAGCGGGTGCACGACGCGCGGCGGGCGGGGGCGACGGTGCTCTCGCTGGGCAGCGGGGACCCCGAGGTGACCGGTCTGGCGCACGACGCGCTCACGGTCGACCCGCCCGAACCGACACCGGAGCCGGGGCTCATGCCGGAGCGGGAACCGGGATCAGGGCCAGGGCCGGGATCGGGAGCGGAGAGCGCGCAGGGCATCGACCTCGACATGGTGCAGCACCTGGTGAGCGCGGCGGCGGGCGAGAACAGCCTGCCGTCGGCACGCGGCAGGCGCCGCTTCCGCGACCGGCTGTCGCGGCTCGCCGACCAGTTGACCTCACCGCCGCCGGCCCGCTGGTAAAGGATTTGCCCGTCGTGACCGTCACGACGCAGCATGGCCTCTCGTGACGAGAACGCTTTCCGCGATCCTGCCGGACCTCACCCCGCTGCGCACACTGCGCGAGTTCCGACTCCTTTGGATCCAGGGCCTGGTGACGTATTTCGGCAGCTCCATGGCCATGATCGCGCTGCCTCTCCAGATCAAGGACCTCACGGACTCACCGCTCGCGGTCGGCGCGATGGGCGCGGTCGAGCTGGTCCCGCTGATCGTCTTCGGGCTGTACGGCGGGGCGCTCGCCGACGCGGTCGACCGCCGGAAGCTGATCCTGCTCTCCGAGGCGGGCCTCGGGCTGCTCGCGATCGTCCTGCTCGTCAACGCGCTGCTGCCGGAGCCGGCGCTCTGGCCGCTGTATGTCGTGGCCGCCGGGGTCTCCGCGCTGGCGGGCATCCAGCGGCCCGCGCTGGACTCCCTGATAGCCAGGATCGTGCCGCACGCCCAACTGACCGCCGCCGCCGCGCTCAACGCGCTGCGCTGGCAGATCGCGGCGGTCGCGGGGCCCGCTGCGGCCGGTGTCGTGGTGGCGCTGTCGGGGACGGCGACGGCGTACGCGCTGACCGTGACCGGGTTCGCCGCCTCCGTACTGATGTGCCTCCGGCTGCGGCCGGCGCCGCCTTCCAAAGAGGCGGCGAAACCGTCGCTGCGCGGGATCGCCGAGGGCGCGCGGTACGCGTGGAGCAAGCCGGTGCTGCTGGGCACGTACGCGGTCGACCTGAGCGCGATGTTCTTCGCCTTCCCGCTGGCGATCTTCCCGTTCCTCGCGGAGGACCTGGACGCCGAGTGGGCGCTCGGTCTGATGTACGGGGCGATTCCGCTCGGCTCCGTACTGATCAGCCTGACCAGCGGGTGGGCGTCGAAGGTCCGGCGGCACGGGCTGATGGTGGTGTTCGGCGCGGGCGGCTGGGGCCTGGCGATGACCCTGGCGGGCCTGATGCCGAACATCTGGCTGGTGCTGTTCTGTCTGGTGCTGGCGGGCGCCGGCGACATGCTCAGCGGACTGGGCCGCTCGACGATCTGGAACCAGACGATCCCCGAGGAGCTGCGGGGCAGGCTGGCGGGCCTGGAGGTGCTGTCGTACAGCGTGGGCCCGCAGCTCGGCCAGGTCCGCGCGGGCACGGTGGCAGGCTGGACGGGGACGCGCCCGGCGGTCTGGAGCGGCGGGGTCGCGTGTGTGGCGGCGGTGGGGCTGCTGGCGGCGGTGCTGCCGAAGCTGATGACGTACGACTCGGAGACGGACGAGGACGCGCGGCGGCGGAAGGCGCAGCAGGAGGCGGAGCTGGCGGCGGCGGACGCGGCGGCGGGCGGTCCCGGCAACGGTGCCGGAACCGGTGCTGTTCCCGGGACCGGTGCCGGTGCCGCCGAGGCCCCGGCGCCCGGAGCGGTGGGCTGAAGTCCGCGGGTGAGCTGAAGTCCGCGGGTGCGCGGTGCGGGTGGCGGGTGGCGGGTGTCTCTCCCCGTACCCGCCCCTTCCCGAAAACCGGGGCCCTCCCCCGGACCCCCCGGCGTCCTCCCGGCGACACGCGGGGGAACCGCCCTCGGGGCCGGGGATCGTCCTCAAACGCCGGACGGCTGGGAAGCCGTCGGGCGGGTCGGTCAGCCGGCAGGCGGGTCGGTGGGCTTGTCGTGCCAGCGGGGGTCCGTCTCCCATTCCTGGTTGCGTTCCGCCGCCGTCTCCATCGCGTTCTCCGCCTCCTGCCTCGACGCGTACGGGCCGAAGCGGTCCTTGGCCGGACAGTCCGGGCCCTCCTCGACCCGCTTGTGCTGGAGGCAGTAGTACCACTCGCCCGGCTTACCCGCCGTGCGCTTCTTGAACAGGGCCATCGTCGGCTCCTTCCTCTGATCGCCATGCTGCCCCACCGGCGGCTGCCACACGCTGGTTAGACTCGCTGGTATGTCTGGCCAGTCACTGCTCGTGCCCGGGGAGCTCTCTCCCGTCCGTTCCGTTCCCGCGAAGATCCGGCGCCCCGAGTACGTCGGGAAGCCGCTGCCGGCCCCGTACACCGGGCCGGAAGTGCAGACCGACGAGACCGTCGAGCTGATGCGGATCGCCGGCCGGATCGCCGCCCAGGCGATGGAGGAGGCCGCCAAGCACATCGCGCCCGGCGTCACGACCGACGAACTCGACCGGGTCGCGCACGAGTTCATGGTGGACCACGGGGCGTATCCGTCCACCCTCGGCTACCGCGAGTTCCCGAAGTCGCTCTGCACCTCGGTCAACGAGGTCATCTGCCACGGCATCCCGGACTCCACCGTGCTGCGCGACGGCGACATCGTGAATCTCGACGTCACCGCCTACATCAACGGCGTGCACGGCGACAACAACGCCACCTACTACTGCGGTGACGTCGACGAGGAGTCGAGGCTGCTGGTCGAGCGGACCCGGGAGTCCCTGAACCGCGCCATCAAGGCCGTCCGGCCCGGCCGGCAGGTCAATGTCATCGGCCGCGTCATCGAGTCGTACGCCAAACGCTTCGGTTACGGCGTGGTCCGTGACTTCACCGGCCACGGCATCAACTCGTCCTTCCACTCGGGGCTGATCATCCCGCACTACGACAGCCCGCACGCGACGACCGTCATGCGGCCCGGCATGACCTTCACGATCGAGCCGATGCTCACGCTCGGCACCCACGAGCACGACATGTGGGACGACGGCTGGACCGTGGTGACGAAGGACCGCAAGCGGACCGCGCAGTTCGAGCACACGCTCGTGGTGACGGACACCGGCGCGGACATTCTGACGCTGCCCTGACCGCGTTCGACGGGTACCGTTTTACCGACAGGACGTCGGGAACCAGTTGACTTAGGTAAGCCTAAGTAGGAGGATCGGCGAAGGCAAGCGCTGTGCTGCCCCGCCGGATCTCGGTCTGGTTTCCCGTCCCCCTCGGCCTCGGAGGCCCGCCTTGGACGCAACCGCCACCGCCACCCCGTTCTCCACGCTGATCCGTGTCGCCTCGCACGAGAAGCACACCGAGGTGAACACCTCGACCTTCATGAGCGATCTGCTGGGACAGCGCTTCGGGGTGGAGGCGTACACGCGCTACACCGAACAGCTCTGGTTCGTGTACCGGGCACTGGAGGACGCCGCCGGGACGGTCGAGAGCGACCCCGTCGCCGGCCCCTTCGTACGGCCCGAGCTGATGCGCGTCGACGCCCTGGAGCGCGATCTGACGCATCTGCGCGGCGCCGACTGGCGCGACGGTCTTGAGCCGCTGCCCGCCACCGCCGCGTACGCCGCGAGGATCACCGAGTGCGCCCGCACCTGGCCCGGCGGCTATGTGGCCCACCACTACACGCGCTATCTCGGGGATCTCTCCGGCGGCCAGGTCGTCCGCGACATGGCGGAGAAGACCTGGGGCTTCGCGCGCAAGGGCGACGGCGTCCGCTTCTATGTCTTCGACGAGATCGCCAACCCGGCGGCGTTCAAGCGCGCCTACCGCGAACTGCTCGACGCGCTGCCCGTGGACGACCTGGAGAAGCAGCGCATCATCGAGGAGTGCCACCGGGCCTTCGACTTCAACGGGGCCGTCTTCCACGAGCTGGCGGGCGAGTTCCCGCTCAGCGCGTAACAGGCTTCAGCGGGGCGGGAGTTGGCGGACGCGCCCGCCGATCTCGATCGAGCCGTCAGGGCCGGGGGCAGTGAGGATCTGCGACCCCCGGCCCTGCGTGATGTTCAGCGCGCGGCCCAGCTCGGCCGTGAGCAGCAGCGCCGCCGCCCCCGTCGCCTCGTCCTCCACGATGCCGTCGTCGCGGCGCGGGAAGCCCCGCGCCCTGACGCGGCCGGCCGCCTCGTCCTCCCAGGCCCACGCGTAGAGCCAGCCCTCGCCCGGCGGCGGGGCGGGCAGCGCGTCGACCTCGGCCACCGTGTCGTAACGGCGCAGGATCCGTGGCGGGGACCATTCGGGGCGCGCCGTGATCCAGGTGAACTCGCCGTCCTGGCGCACCCACACCTCACCGACGGGCGGGTTGACCACCTCGAGGTCGAGCAGCCACGCGGCCCCGACGAGCGGGTACCCGGCGAACAGCAGCCGCAGGCCGGGCGTGTAGATGTCCACGTGGCCGCGCTCGGGGTCGTCCACGAACACGGTCTCGCTGAAGCCGAGTTCGGCGGCGAGCGCCTGCCGGGACGCCCGGTCGGGGTAGTCGCGGCCCTCGCGTACGACTCCGAGCGCGTTGCCGTGCCGCCCGTCGCCCCCGCAGAAGACGCGCAGTACTTCGATGCCGCCACGGGCCATGTCAGTCACGCAGGCATTGAAGCATCAGTCGTCGAGGGGTCATGTACGAGGTGGTCCGACACGGCAGGGCCGTACCGCGTACGTCTCGCGGTACGGCCCTGCCCCGGTGGTGCGACTCGGCTGTCAGGCCTCGCCGGTGGCCCGGTTACGGCGCCGGGCGAAGTGGACCGCGGCACCGCCCGCGACGGCGAGCGCGCCCGCCGCGCCCATCAGCGCGCCGGTCGGGACGTCGGCCCCGGTGCTCGCGAGGCTCCCGGTGCCGCCCGCGGAGCCTCCGACGGAGCCGCCACCGACTGTGCCGCCCGCGGTGTCGGAACCGCCGGCCGAACCGCCCGCCGAGCCGCCTGTCGTGCCTCCGGTCGTACCGCCGGAGCCGCCCGGCAGTTGGGCGTCCTTCGCGAGGGAGACGGCCGCGGTGACGGCGTCGAGGGCCTCACCCGCCTGGTACATGCCGCCGAACGCCTTCGTACCGTCCGCGGTGAGCGAGGCGGGCACGGCGTTCAGCGCGACGACGCCGTCCTTGGCCTTCAGCCCACCGGCGGGCAGGTCGAGCGTGGCGATGGTCAGGTCCTTGAAGGTGGAGACCTTGTGGGTCGTACGGTCCTTGGTGCTGACGTCCGCGACGAGGGTGCCCTCGCCGTTCTCGATCTCGGCCTCCAGACCGCTGAGCTTGAGGTCGAGGACGTACGCGCCGTCCTCCTCGTGGCCCACGAAGCGGACCGATCCCGCGAACTCGGCGGAGAGGGTCTGCGCCTGCGCGTCGAAGGAACCGGTGGCGTTCGGGAAGCGGTACCCCGCGCCCGACGGGGTGGCCCCGGCGGCGAGTTCGACCTTGCCGTTGGCGATGGGGCCGGTGACGTACGAGCGGAAGCTCTCCTTGACGCCCCAGTCGAGATTGCCGGCCAGGACGGGCTGCGTGGTGGGCTCGTCGGTGGGCTGATCGGTGGGCTCGTCCGTCGGCTCGTCCGTCGGTTCGTCGGTCGGCTCGTCGGTGGGCTCGTCCGTGGGTTCATCGGTCGGCTCGTCCGTGGGCTCGTCCGTGGGGGCCTTGCCCGCCGTCACGGAGAGCGTCGCCGGATCCAGCGCGGTGCCCGCCGGGTAGAAGCCCGCGAACGCGTCGGCGCCCGCCGCCGTCAGCTTGGCGGGGATGTCCTTGAAGACCATGGCGCCGTTCTCGCCCTGCCCCGGCCTGACCGCCGTCAGGTCGAGATCGGCGACCGACACGTCGTCGCGCGTCTGCGTCTTGCCCTCGGTCACGCTGGTGACGTCGGCGGTGATCTCCCCCGTCTCCCGGCCGGTGTTGACCTTCACATCGCTCAACTTGATGTCGAGGACACCGTGGTGACCCTCGAAGTGCACGCTTCCCTTGAAGGTGGTGGCGGTGGCGTGCGTACCGGTGTCGTAGGTGCCCGTGCCGTCGGTGAAGGTGAACACGCCGTTGCCGGCGGCCTGGGTGGCGCCGTCGGCGGCCGTGATCTTCCCGCTCGCGACGGGTGAGAGCAGGTACTTGCGGAAGGACTCCTTGAAGCCCCACTCCAGGGTGCCGTCCTTCAGTTCGAGCTGCGGGGCGGCGGGGGCGGCAGGGGCTCCGGGAGCGGCGATCGCCGGGACGGCGAGCGCGGTCGCGCCGATGGCCACGACTGTGGCGACCGCTGCGGCGAGGGCTATGGGACGACGGGTTGCTGGCATGTTCGGGGGTCTCCTCGGAGGTGGACAGCGCGAAAGAACTGGGGGTGGGGAAGGGGAAGGAAAGAGTCAGGTCCCGTCGGGGGCGGAGTCCGAACCTGAGTCCGAACCTGATTCCGAACCGGCCGCCGTGGCCGTGGCCGTGGCGGAGGTACGGCGCCGGACGCCGACGTACACCGCGAGTGCGGCGGCGAGCAGTACGCCCGCGCCGATGCCCGCGTAGGTGAGGACCGGGGAGGAAGAGGAGGCGGAGGCGGACGCGGCATCGTCCACCCCCGCCGGCTTGGTGGGTCCGCCGGTCGCCGCACCGGACTTCGGCTCGGCGGGCGCGTCGGCGCCACTGCCCAGATCGGGCAGCGCGGGCAGCTTCGCCTTCTTGTCGACGGCGACGGCGAGCGAGACCGGGTCCATCACGGTGCCCGCCTGGTACAGGGGACCGAAGGTCTCGGCGCCGCCCTCGGTGAGCGTCGCGGGCGCTTCGGTGAGCGTGGCGAGACCGTTCTTCGGCGCGAAGTCCTCGGCGGCGAAGGTGACCAGCGGGACGGCCTTGCGTGGCGCCCGGCCCTCGCTCGCGACATCGGCGGCCAGCGTGCCCTTGCCGCCCGCCACCCGCACGCTGAACTCACTGAGCGTCAGGTCAAGTTGGGTCCCGGTGAAGCGGACGCTGCCCGCGAAGCCGGCGTCGAGCGTCCGCTTCTTCGCGTCGTACGTGCCCTTCCCGCCCGGGAAGCGGAAGAGCGCGCCGCCGTCCAGCGCCCCGTCGGCGAGCGTCCAACGGCCGTCGGCGATGGAGCCGGTGACGTACTCACGGAAGGTACGGCGTACGCCCCAGTCGACGGCCGCGTCCTGGAAAGCGCCCTTGGCCTTCTCCTTCCCGGACTTCTCCGCGCTCTTGTCGCTCCCGTCGCTCCCGTCCTGGTCGGCGGGGTCCGGTGCGGGGTTCGCCGGCTGCTTCTTCGCGGCGGCCACGTCCACGGAGAGGCTGACCGGGTCGAGCGGTGTGCCCGCCGTGTAGTACCCGGCGAAGGCCGTGGCGCCCTGCGCGGTGAGCGTCGCCGGGACGTTGCCGAGGGCGACCGGGCTGGAGCCGCCCCTCATGTCGATCCCGCCGAGATCGAGGGTGGCGAGCGGCACCTGGGACGACGTGGTGACCTTGCCGCTCCCCTTGGCCTTGCTGGTCATGTCGGCGTACAGGGTGCCTCCGCCGCCGGAGATCCGGACCGTGGGACGGCTGACGGTGAGGTCCAGCTCGTGCGATCCGTCGGACTTGGTGTGGCCCACGAAGCGGACGCCGCCGCTGAACCCGGCGCGCAGCGCGCCGCTGTCGGGGTCGTACGTCCCGGAGGCGGAGTGGAACCGGAACTGGCTGCCGCCCACGGTCGCCGCGCCGCCGTTGAGACTCCAACTGCCGCCCGCCACGGGGCCGGTGACATAGCTCTGGAAGGAGGACTTGATCCCCCAGTCGAGCCGCCCGCCCTGCACGGTGCGGTTCGCCGCGTGGGCCGTGGCCGTCGGAAGTAGCGCTCCGAGAAGTGCGGCGAGCAGCGCGACGGCGAGAGCGCGCACCGGTCTGGACGACAGCATCAGAAGATCACTCCCACGTTGGAGAAGGCGGCGGCCACGGGCACGCCGAAGAGAGCCCGGATGAGACGCACCCCGGACCTGGTAAGCAAGGTAAGGCTAACCTAAGCTACATTCAGCCCGGTTCGGAACCCTTCCGTCCGGCACACCTCGACGGGACTCCGGCGAGGTTCCACACGACGACAGGACGGTGCACTTTCGTGCGCACTCAACGCCTGGCGGGCGCGGTCATCTCGGTGCTCGTCCTCGCCCTGGTCGCCACCGGCTGCGGCGGTGACGGTGGCGACAGCGACGACGGCGGGCAGCCGAGGAAGGCCGGGGCGACGGCCGCCGCCGACCGGGTCGAGCCCCTGGCCACCGTCCCCGAGCCGGTCCTGCCGGTCACCGTGGACTCCGCCGACGGCACGAAGGTCACCGTCACCTCCACCGACCGGCTGGTGCCGCTGACCGGATCGCTCAACGAGATCGTCTTCACGCTCGGCCTCGGCGAGCGCGTCGTGGCCCGTGACATCACCGCGACCTTCGAACAGGCCGCGAAACTGCCCGTGGTGACCCGCGCGCACGACGTCTCCGCCGAGAGCGTCCTGTCCCTGCGGCCGACACTCGTCATCGCCGAGACCACCACCGGACCGGCGGAGGCGATCGACCAGATACGGGACGCGGGGATCCCGCTCCTCGTCGTCGAACCGGCGAAGAGCCTGGACGACGTCGGCACGCGCATCACGACGGTGGCCCACGCGCTCGGCGTGGACGCGGCGGGCAAGGAGCTGAGTTCGCGTACGGCCGAGCGGATCGCCGCCGTACAGAAGCGCATCCCGGCACCGGGTGACGGCGGCAGGCCGCGCGTCGCCTTCCTCTATCTCCGTGGCTCCGCCTCCGTCTATCTCCTCGGCGGCCGTGATTCGGGGGCGAGTTCGCTGCTGGAGGCGGCGGGCGCCGTCGACGCGGGCAAGGAGTCGGGGCTCGACAAGGACTTCACCGCGATCACCAGCGAGGCGCTGGCGAAGGCGGCGCCCGACGCGATCCTGTTGATGACCAAGGGACTCGACTCGGTCGGCGGCCCCGACGGACTGGTGAAGATCCCGGGCGTCGCCGAGACACCCGCCGGTCTCGACCGCCGGTTCGTCTCCGTGGACGACGGGGTGCTGCTCAACTACGGGCCCCGGACGGACCAGGTGCTCGCCTCCCTCGTCGAGCAGCTCTACCCGGACGGCGCGTGAGATGACGAGCACACCGACCGTGACGGCCCCACCGCCGTCCCCGCCCGCCGCCATGACCGCTCCCGGCAAGGAGGCCGAACGGCGCGGCGCCACCTGGCTGTTGACCGCCGGGCTGCTCGCCGTACTGCTCCTGCTCGCGCTGCTCTCCGCCGGGCTCGGCGCGTACGACATCCCGCTCGGCGACGTCCTCTCCTCCGTCCGGCACCGGATCGGCCTCGGCGGCGCCGCGCTCGAACGCGTCCCCGAGAGCGTGCTGTGGAACGTCCGGCTGCCGCGCGTCGTCCTCGCGTTGCTCGTCGGGGCCTCGCTGGGCTGCGCGGGCGCCCTGATGCAGGGCGTGTTCGGCAATCCGCTGGCCGAGCCCGGCGTCATCGGCATCTCGGCGGGCGCGGCGGTCGGCGCCGTCGCCTCGATCGCGCTCGGCCTGAGCTTCCTCGGCAACTGGACCGTCACCGTCTGCGCGTTCGTCTCCGGGCTGCTGACGGTGCTGCTGGTGTACGCGATGTCGCGCTCCGGCGGCCGTACGGAGGTGGTCACGCTCATCCTCACCGGCATCGCGGTGAACGCCTTCGCGGGCGCTCTCATCGGGCTGTCCATCTTCTTCGCCGACAACGCGCAGATCAGCCAGATCACCTTCTGGCAGCTCGGCTCACTCGCCCAGGCGACCTGGCCGAAGGTGCTCGCCGTACTGCCGTGCGCACTCGTCGGACTGGCCGTCGCGCCCTTCTACGCACGGAAGTTGGACCTCCTCGCGCTGGGCGAGCGGCCGGCCCGGCATCTGGGGGTGGACGTCGAACGGCTGCGGATCGTCCTCGTCCTGGTCGTCGCGCTGCTGACGGCCGCCGCCGTCGCGGTGGCGGGGATCATCACCTTCGTCGGGCTCCTGGTCCCGCATCTGCTGCGGATGGCGAACGGCCCCGGCCACCGCTTCCTGGTGCCGGGCAGCGCGCTCGGCGGCGCGCTGGTCCTGGTCGCGGGCGACCTCGCGGCCCGCACGGTCGCGGCCCCCGCCGAACTGCCGCTCGGCGTCCTGACGGCACTCTTCGGCAGTCCGTTCTTCTTCTGGCTGCTGCGCAGGACGCGGCGTGGGCAGGGAGGTTGGGCATGAGAAGCGTCACCCTCGGCCGGGGGTCCGGGGGTTGTCCCCCGGGAAAGCACAGTTGGTTGCTGCGCAGGACGCGGCGTGGGCAGGGAGGTTGGGCATGAGAAGCGGCACCGGCACAAGGGCGCTGCGGAGCCTGTTCGCCGTACGCGCGCGGCAGTTGCCCGTCCCCGTCGCCCACGGGGAGGTCGTCGCCGAGGCGCGGGACCTGCGGGTACGCCTCGGGCAGCGACATGTTCTCGGCGGCGCGGACGGCGGGGTGGATCTCGTCGTACGCGCCGGTGAGGTCCTGGCGCTCGTCGGGCCCAACGGGGCCGGCAAGTCGACGCTCCTCGCCGCGCTCGCCGCCGACCTGGACGCCGCCGGCACCGACGGTCTGGTACGGATCGGCGACCGCCCCGCCCACGACTGGACCGCACCCGAACTCGCCCTGCGCCGCGCCGTGTTGCCGCAGGCCGCCACGCTCTCCTTCCCGTTCCCGGTCGAGGAGGTCGTGGCGATGGGCCGCGCCCCCTGGGCGGGCACGGCGGCGGCGGACGAGGACGACGCGGCCGTGGCCGGGGCGATGGCGGCGACCGAGGTCACCGAATTCGCCCGCCGCCCCTTCTCCGCCCTGTCCGGCGGCGAACGCGCCCGCGTCGCGCTCGCCCGGGTCCTCGCCCAGCGCGCCCCGCTGCTCCTCCTGGACGAACCGACCGCCGCACTCGACCTGCGCCACCAGGAGTTGGTGCTGCGCGTCTGCCGGGCGCGCGCCGCGGCCGGTGACGCCGTCGTCGTCGTGCTGCACGATCTCGGACTGGCCGCGGCGCACGCCGACCGGGCCGCCGTCCTGCACGCGGGACGGGTCGTGGCGGACGGTCCGCCGGCCGAGGTGTTCGGCGACGAACTGCTCAGCCGCGTCTACCGGCAGCCCGTCGAGGTCTTCCCGCACCCGCGCACCGGGACCCCGCTCGTGATCCCGATGCGGACCGGTAGGGTTCGGACGGTCAGTGGGGGACACGGAGCAGAAGGCGACCGATGAGAAGGCCGATTCGGGCAGCGGCGGGGCTGGCGTTGGTGACGGTGATGTCGCTGGTCGCGAGTGGGTGTATGACGGTCCACGGCGAACTGGCGGTGCTGCCGGGCGCGAAGAAGTCCGAGGCGGCCCAGGCCCTCGCGGATTTCACCGAGGCGTACAACAAGGCGGACAAGGCGTACGACCCGGAGTTGGACGCCGGCCGGGTCACCGGCGCGCTGGGCGCGATCAACCAGGCCGGGCTCAAGGCCAGGGGCATCACGAACCCGGACGGCAACTCCCGGCACCAGCCGCTGGAGTTGACCGACGCGAAGTTCCTCATCCCCAAGAAGGCCGGCTGGCCGCGCTGGTTCGTCGCCGACACCGACAGCAACCGCGACGAGGACGACGGTCCCGGCGACACCCGCTGGGTCCTGGTCTTCGTGCGGGGCGGCGCCGATCAGCTGTGGGAGGTCGCCTATCTCGCGATCCTCACACCGGACGAGATCCCCGAGTTCGAGACCGACAAGGACGGCTACGCCGTACCGGCGCCGGCGGACAGCGAGTCACCGGCGGTGGCTCCCGGGGACGTGAGCGCCGAGTACACCTCGTATCTGAAGGACGGCAAGCCGGCACACTTCGCGCGCGGACCGCACACCGACGAGTGGCGGGACATCCGCGCGAAGAACGCCAAGCTGCCCGGTCTCACCATCCAGTACAGCGATCAGCCCCTGAAGGACGGGGAGTTCGCGCCTCTCGCCCTCGCCACGAAGGACGGCGGCGCGCTCGTCTTCTTCGCGATCAAGTACTTCGAACGGCAGACGGCCGCCGCCGGCTACACGCCGAAGGTGAGCGACGACGTGAAGGCGCTGATGACCGGTGAGGTGACGAACACCCTCACCAAGGAGTGGGTGTCGAGCCAGGCGGCGCTGCTGGAGCCGGACGGGGCGGACGCCGACCAGGTGAACGTGCTGAGCAGACTGCAAGGGGTGATCGGGGCCGAAGGCTCCTGAACACCCCCCGCAGACAGGGGACTTGCCGCCCCCGGGGCGTCGTACGCGTCACGCGACGCCCCGTGCGGTCAGCGGCCCAGCGGCCAGGCCACCGGGTGCGGGTCCAGCTCGTGGTTCTCGCCCGCGTACCGCGCGCACGCGTCGGTCAGCGACTCCAGCAGCGTCAGCGGGTCGGGCAGCGGATGCTCGGGGCCGCGCAGCCAGGTCATCGACAGGTCGCCGGGCAGTCTGGCCGGCGGGACCAGGACGTAACTGCCCCGGCAGTGCCAGCGGAAGCCCGGGTGCTCGTCCATCGTCTCGGGATGGCAGTCCAGTTCACAGGGCCACCACTCGTCCTCGTCCTCGGGCGTGCCGCGAGTGGCGGTGAAGAAGAGCATCCGGTCGCCGCCGGAGTCGGCCACCGGGCCGACGTCGATCCCCGCGCCGAGCAGCCGCTCCAGCGCCCTGCCGCCGGCCTCCAGCGGGACGTCGAGGACGTCGTGGACCAGACCGGTCGCCGTGATGAAGTTGGCCTCGGGCTGGTTCCTGGCCCAGCGCTCGATCTGTGCCTCGTCGGTGGTGGACTGCGTCTGCCAGGCGAAGGAGATGGGATGCCTGGCGGGGGTGGGGCAGCCGATGCGTTCGCACGAACATCGGTAGCCGATGGGGTGCGCGGCGGGTGAGACGGGCATACCGGCGGCGGCCACCGCGAGGAGCAGTGCCAGTCGGGCGTCGGCGTCCGGTGCGGCTTCCCGGCCGTCGTCGGACTTTCTGGCGAGTCGGCGCAGCCACTGGGAAACCCTGCCCTCAGTGCCGCGGTAGCGGCCGAAATCGTCGCCCATCTATCCCCTCACCTCATGCATCGGCCCTCTCGGACTCTTCCATGTTCGCACCATCCTGCGCTTCGGGGGGCCGCACTCCCCAACCGGGGTAGCGAGGCGGATGCCGATCACCGGGCTTCATCACGGGCTATATCGCGACAAAGACCACCGATGCGGGCGATGGGCGCCGGTGGTGTTCGACACATTCGCCGGCCGGGACGCGGGCCGGATCCGGGCAGTGCCGCATCCGTGTCCCGCCGCGGCACTCAGTGCCGCGTCACCCACTCAGGAACCCGACGGACCGGGCGGACCCGGCCGCTCCGTGGACTCCGACCGCTCCGGCGGCCTGGGGGCCAACCCGTTCAGCGCGTAGTCGACCAGCGAGTCCGCGTACGCGTGCGTGAGCGGCAGCGTCCGCAGCAGCCAGCGGTGCACGATCGGGCCGGTCAGCAGTTCCATCGCGGTACGCGGGTCGATGTCGTCCCGTACGTCCCCGGCCTCCTGCGCGGCCCGCAGCCTCCGTACGTAGAGCGCGGCCTGCGGCTCCAGCAGCTTCTCCGCGTACTCGGCGCCGATCTTCGCGTCCACGATGCCCTCGGCGGCGAGCGCCCTGGTCGGCGCCTCGAACGTGGGGTCGTTCAGCTCGTCGACGGTGGCGCGCAGCACGAGCTTGAGGTCGGCCGCGAGATCGCCGGTGTCCGGGATCTCGTACGCGGCCTCGTCCCCGCCGGCCGCCTCGGCGGCCTGTTCGCCCAGGTCGAGGAAGGCTTCGAGGAGCACGGCGGCCTTGGACGGCCACCAGCGGTAGATCGTCTGCTTGCCGACGCCCGCGCGGGCGGCGATGCCCTCGATCGTGGTCTTCGCGTAACCGGCCTCCCCGACCAGGGACAGGGCGGCGGCGTAGATGGCGCGGCGTGACTTCTCGCTGCGGCGGGTGGAGTCCGGTGCCTTGCTTTCAGCCATTTCGGCAGAGTACCAGCGCGGCGAGACGCATCGTCTCGCCGCACCCCGTTCCCGGCGCGGATGACGCGACGATGTCCATCCGATGCCGTTCTGCGAACCACCCGATCGGATCACTGTGCGAACGGCTCCCGAGGACGGACCATTGGGTTCACGCACACACCCCGTGCGACCCGTTCGTCCGTGAGGAGCCCTCGTTGCCTCGTGACGCCTCGCCCCGCCGCTACCTGATGTGCCCACCGGCGCATTTCAAAGTGACGTACTCGATCAACCCGTGGATGGATCCGTCGAAACCCGTGGACCTGAAGCTGGCTCTCACCCAGTGGGAGGTGCTCCGCGACCGCTACCGCGCTCTCGGGCACACCGTCTCCCTGCTCGAACCCCGACCCGACCTGCCCGACATGGTGTACGCGGCCAACGGCGCCACCGTCATCGACGGCCGCGTGCTCGGCGCGCGGTTCGCGCACCCGGAGCGTACGCGGGAGGCCGAGGCGCATCTGGCCTGGTTCCGCGCACGTGGCTTCACCGACATCCACGAGCCGGCGCACATCAACGAGGGCGAGGGCGACTTCGCCGTCACCGCCTCGTACATCCTGGCCGGACGGGGCTTCCGGTCCAGTCCGCTCTCCCACGACGAGGCACAGGAGTTCTTCGGCCGCCCCGTGATCGGACTCGATCTGGTCGATCCGCGCTACTACCACCTGGACACGGCGCTCTGTGTCCTGGACGACGCGGCCGACGAGGTCATGTACTACCCGGGCGCGTTCTCGCCCGGCAGCCGCGCCGTCCTCGCCCGGCTCTTCCCGGACGCGCTCATCGCCGGGGAGCCGGACGCGGCGGCGCTCGGGCTCAACGCCGTGAGCGACGGCCGCCATGTGCTGCTGCCGCAGGCGGCGGCGGGCCTCTTCGCCCCGCTCAGGGACCGGGGTTACGAGCCGATCGCCATGGATCTGGGCGAGCTGCTCAAGGGCGGTGGCAGTGTGAAGTGCTGCACGCAGGAGCTGCGGCAGGAGCAAGAGCTGGACGTACGGCGGGAGTTGCTGCTCGCGGCCTCGGCCCCGGTCGCAGCTCCGGCCTCGGCCCCCGTCGCGGCCCCGGCCTCGGTCCCCGCTCCGGCTCCGGCTTCGACCTCGGTCCCGCCGCCACCCTCGGCCCCGGTCTCAGCCTGATTCCGGCACGTCACCCGATGTGTCGTGGGGCGGCCAGCCGTCGCCCCACGACGCGTCACGCGCGGCCCGGTACAACGGCCCGTGCCGCTTGCTCACCGTCTCGCGCCGCAACCCGTCTCCCTCCGTACAGAGGTCGAGCAGCATCTGCCCCTTGCGGGTCTGCGGCTTGCGGGTCACCCGCGCCCGTACCGGCTCCGCGTCGAAGCGCCCGGCCGCCACATAGCTGAACTTCTCGTCCTCGTACGCCAGCGAGCCGCCCTTCACCTGCCGGTGCAGCGACGACCGGCTGACGCGGGCGGCGAAGTGGCACCAGTCCGTGCCGGGTTCGATGGGGCAGGCGCCGCTGTGCGGGCACGGTGCGGCCACCCGCAGGCCCGCCCCGATCAGCAGGTCGCGGGCCTCGATGACGCGCTCGTAGCCGTCGGGCGTCCCCGGCTCGACGATCACGACGGCCTGTCCGGCACGTGCCGCCTCAGCGACGAGGGCGGTGCGGTCGGCGGGGCTGAGTTCGTTCAGGACGTAGCTGACGGTGACGAGGTCGCACTCGGGGAGCTTCAGCCCCGTACCGATCCTGGTCCGGCGCCACTCGGCGCCCCGCAGCGCGGGCAGCCCCGATCCGGCGGCCAGCTCACGGCCGAGGGCGAGCGCGGGCTCGGCCCAGTCCAGCACGCTCGTGGTCCGCCCCCCGTCGTCCCCGCCGCCCGGCCAGATCGCCTCGGCCGCCCAGACCGCCGCCCCCGTCCCCCCGCCCATGTCCACGTGGCTGCCCGGCGCCCACTGCGGCGCGGCCTCGGCGAGCGCGTCGAGCGCGGAGCGTACGGCCTCGAAGGTGGCCGGCATCCGGTACGCGGCGTAGGCGGCGACGTCGGAGCGGTCACGCAGCAGCGGCGTACCGGTCGGTGTGGTTCCCCGGTAGTTGGCGATCAGCCGTTCGACGGCCTGGGCGGCCTGGCTCGGCGGCAGTCCGTCGAGCAGTCCGGCCAGCGCGGCGCGCAGGGCTTCGGTGGTGGGGAGGGAGGCGTTCACCGCCGAAAGTGTAGGCGCCCGCCGGGTGGCCGGAATCCGCCCGTCGCGCGCGCTGCGGGCATGTGACGGGCATGGAATCGGGGCTGAACGGACTGCGGCGGGCACAGGCTCTGTTGCTACGCTGACGCCCGTTGCCGCCCCATCGCCATACCGTGCTCGCGGGGAGACCAAGTTGTCGTTCTACCGTGCCCGCGGTCTGACGCCGATGTCCTTGATGACCAAGCGGCAGAAGATCGTGCGCATCACCCTCGTCGCCGGGGTGTTCATCCTGGTGATGCTGCTCGTACTCGCCAGTTGCGGCGGGACCCGGAAGGATGACGCGAAGCCCCGGAAACCGGTGGTCGCCACGGGTCCCGAGACACGGCTGAACGTCCCCGAGGGTTATGACACCCGTCGTGGCTGGGAGATCCAGGACGTGTCACCGCAGTACGCGGTCGCGTCCGCCACGGGTCTCGTCGCGTATCTGGCCCGGACCGACGACAGCCGGTACCAACTGCGCACCATGAACGCCGAGACCGGCAAGGCCGGTTGGTGGGGCGAGGCGTGGCGGCCCCTGGCGCCGGTGGACCGGTACCCCCGGCTGCTCTCGGTGACCAAGGGCGACCGGCAGTACTTCGTGACCTGGTCGTTCGGGCGGCTCGGCGAGTACGCGCTGGCGGCAGCCGACTCCCTCGTCTCCCTCGACGTGTACGACGCGGCCACCGGCGAGCAGCGGCGGGTCGAGGTCCCCTGGGCGGAGGCGCCGACCGTCAGCAGCACCGGCCCCGGCATTCTGATCAGCGACGGCAAGGCGGTCAGCGCGGTCGTCGACCCGGCGACCGGTGAGGTGTCCAGGACGGCGCCCGGCTCGCTCGGCTATCCGAAGGACTGCCCGAACTGCAAGAAGCTGACCGAGGTGCGCGGGGTGACCGCGAACGGTCTGCTGGTGAGCGGGGCGAAGGAGTTCTGGGTACGGGGCGGCTGGTTCAGCCGGAAGGTCGCGCCGAAGGGCACCGAGCCCAGGTCGGGGGTGCCGACGTCCGTGTCGGCGGGCCATGTGCTCGCCAAGTGGCAGAAGAAGAAGGGCGCCAAGGACGCGGCCACGCACGACCTGTGGGTGGTGCACTCCCTGGACACCGGCAAGGAGGTGGCCCAGGTGCGGTGCCGTAAGCCCGCGATCAACCCCGCCGCCCAGCCGCAGCTCGTCTCCTCCCCCGACGGCCGCTATCTCATCGCCGGCAGGCTCGCCTTCGACCTGGACGAGAAGACCGGATTCTGCTTCGAGGAGGCGGACGGCACCAGGCCGCTGACGCTGACGTCGGTGGCGGACACGGGTATGGCGTACGGGGCGACGAGCGCCCGTACCGTGACCGACGCCCTGGCCGGCGGCGGCAACCCGGTCCAGGTGAACCTGGCCACCGGCGAGCCCGAACCGCTGGCACTGAACGTGCGCCTGCCGAGCGGGGACGCGAACGGAGTGGGCCTGTTCCGCTGGACGGACCGCGCCGACCGACAGCGCCTGATCGCCTACGTCCAACGCGCCGAGAACTGAGCACGCGGGGTCGGCCCGAGGCTCCGGCCCGCGCGCTCGCCGCTCAGGTGCCGGTCGGCTGGGCCGCCCGGTGCTGTGACTGCCAGGGGCGGCACAGCGTCAGGAAGCAGAGCAGCGCCCCGGCTCCGCACACCGTCTGAACGACGGCCATCGGCACCGCCGTGGCCTCGCCCGCGATCCCGACGAGCGGGGAGGCGACGGCGCCGATCAGGAAGGACGCCGTACCGATGAGGGCCGAGGCCGATCCGGCGGCGTGGGGGGTCCGCATGAGGGCCTGCGCGTTGGTGTTGGGCATCGCGAGGCCCATCGCCGACATCAGGACGAACAGCCCGGCCGCGACGGGGAAGAGGCCCGGCTCGCCGAACACGCCGGTCGTCATCAGCAGCAGTGCCAGCCCGGCGAGCGTGATGACGACGAGGCCGAAGGCCAGCACCTTGTCCATGCTGACCCGGCCGACCAGCAGCCGGCCGTTGATCTGCCCGACGGTGATCAGGCCGATGGAGTTGATGCCGAACAGCAGGCTGTACATCTGCGGCGAGGCGCCGTAGATCTCCTGCACCACGAACGGCGACGCCGCGATGTACGCGAACAGGGCCGCGAAGGCGAGCCCGCCCGCCAGCATGTAGCCGGTGAACACACGGTCGGCGAGCAGCCCGCGCATCGTGCCGAGCGCTTCGCCGACCCCGCCGCTGTGGCGCTTGTCACTCGGCAGTGTCTCGTGCAGCCACTTCACGACGACGAGGGTCAGCGCGATACCGACACCGGTCAGGACGACGAAGATGCCGCGCCAGTCGGTGAATTGGAGCACCTGGCCACCGATGACCGGGGCGATGACCGGCGCGACGCCGGAGATCAGCATCAGCGTGGAGAAGAAGCGGGCCATCTCGACGCCGTCGTACAGATCACGCACCACGGCGCGGGCGATCACGATGCCCGCCGCCCCGGCGAGCCCCTGGAGGAGCCGGAAGCCGATGAGGAGTTCGACAGTGGGGGCCAGGGCGCAGATCGCGGTGGCGAAGACGTACACGACCATGCCGAGCAGCAGGGGCTTGCGCCGCCCCCACTTGTCGCTCATCGGCCCCACGACGAGCTGGCCCAGCGCCATGCCCGTCAGACAGGCGGTGAGGGTGAGTTGCGCGGTGGCGGCCGACGAGCCGAGGGCTCGGGTGACGGCGGGCAGCGCCGGGAGGTACATGTCCATCGACAGCGGCGGCAGCGCGGTGAGCCCGCCGAGGACGAGGGTGACGACGATGCCCGCGCGTCGCGCGGCGGGGATGCCGACGCCGGTGTCGGTCTCCGTCACGGTGGATGGGGTGGGTATATGTCCCTTACGTACGTGTGTGGTCTGGCCGCCGTCCGGCATTCGCATCTCCATGTAGTTGAAACCCTCCCTATGCTCTCAGCTCAGGCCGACTGGTCGTGACGTTTTTTGTGTAAGGGGCATATATGACGGCGGCGCATGACGGTGACGGCACGACGCGGTGGGGCGTACTGGCCACGGGCGGGATCGCGGCGACGTTCACCGGGGACGTACAGGCCATGGCGGGCGCCGAGGTGGTCGCCGTGGCCTCGCGCGGCGAGACGTCGGCGAAGGCGTTCGCCGACCGGTTCGGCATCCCCCGGGCGTACGGCGACTGGGCCGGGCTCGTCGCCGATCCGGACGTCGACATCGTGTACGTAGCCACCCCGCACTCCGCGCACCGCGCCGCGGCGGGGCTCGCCCTCGAAGCGGGCAAACCGGTGTTGTGCGAGAAGGCGTTCACGCTGAACGCGCGCGAGGCCGGTGAGCTGGTGGCGCTCGCGGCCGAGCGGGAGCTGTTCCTGATGGAGGCCATGTGGATGTACACCAGTCCGGTCGTGCGGCGGATGACCGAGCTGATCGCGGACGGGGCGATCGGTGAAGTCCGCACGGTGCAGGCCGACTTCGGCCTCCAGGGCCCCTTCGCCCCCGAGCACCGGCTGCGCGATCCCGCGCTCGGCGGCGGCGCGCTGCTGGACCTCGGGGTCTACCCGGTGTCGTTCGCACAGCTGATCCTGGGCGAGCCCGACCGCGTACAGGCGGACGCGCTGCTGTCGCCCGAGGGCGTGGATCTCAACACGGGGATGCTGCTGGGCTGGGAGTCCGGGGCGACCGCCCTGCTCAGCTGCTCGGTGACCGCGGGGACGCCGTCGACGGCGACGGTGACCGGCACGGCGGGCCGGATCGAGCTGCCGAGCGGCTTCTTCGCGCCGGACGCCTTCGTGCTTCACCGGGACGGGCGGGATCCCGAACAGCACACGGTGGAGAGCCCGTTGCGGGGCATGCAGCACGAGGCGGCCGAGGTGATGCGGTGTCTGCGGGCCGGGGAGAAGGAGTCGCCGCTGGTGCCGCTGGACGGCAGCCTGGCGGTGATGCGGACGCTCGACGCGGTACGTGAACGCGTCGGCGTCCGCTATCCGGTGGACGAGATCGCCTGACGGTACGTCAACTCGCCAGGCGGTACGTCAACTCGCTTTGCCTCAGGCGGGCTTGAGGCCCGGGTCGCCCGCCTCGGTCACGAACGACCCGGCCGTCGACAGCGGCGCGCCGGGCGTCGTGACGGCGGACACCGTCTTGAAGTCGGCGCGCGCCTGCTCCGTGCCGAGCGTGACGGTCACATAGCCGCGCCGCCCGTTGTAGAACTTCATGTGCGGGTTCGCGGTGGTCAGGTTGTCCCAGTTCGCCGGCTTGTCCGCGCCGTCCTTCCCGCTGGCGATGGAGGTGGCGACGATCTCGGTGCCGACGGTGCGGGAGGCCGGGTCGTTGAAGTCGGCCTTCAGGTCGAAGCCGTAGCCGACGTGCACGTCACCGGTCAGCACCATCAGGTTGGCCAGGCCGGCCGCGTCCGCGCCGTCCAGGATCCGCTTGCGGGAGGCCGGGTAGCCGTCCCAGCCGTCCATCGACAGCTTGAAGTCCGGCCGGGGCACGTCGCGGCGCTGGGCGAAGGTGACCTGCTGCGGCAGCAGGTTCCAGATGGCGCGGGACTGCTTCCAGCCGTTCAGCAGCCAGCGCTCCTGCGTCTCACCGGTCATGGTGCGCGTGGGGTCCTCGGACTCGGGGCCCGGGACCTGCCAGCCGTCGCCGTACGCCTGGTTGGAGCGGTACTGGCGGGTGTCGAGGATGTCGAACTGCGCGAGGCGCCCGAAGTGCACCCGGCGGTAGAGCTGCATGTCGGGTCCCTCGGGCTGCTGCGGGGCGCGCAGCGGCTGGTTCTCCCAGTACGCGCGGTACGCGGCGGCCCGCCGGAGCAGGAACTCCTCCGGCGGCACGTCGTTCTCCGGCGTCTCGCCGGCGTAGTTGTTCTCGGTCTCGTGGTCGTCCCACGTGACGATGAAGGGGTGCGCGGCGTGCGCGGCCATCAGATCCGGGTCGGACTTGTACAGGCCGTAGCGCAGCCGGTAGTCCTCCAGCGTGATCGTCTCGCGGTTGTAGTGCGCGGGCAGCCGCCGGTCGGTGTAGTTGCGGGCGCCGCCGACCGCCGTCACGGCGTACTCGTAGAGGTAGTCGCCGAGGTGGATGACGACGTCCAGGTCTTCGGCGGCCAGGTGCTTGTACGCGGTGAAGTAGCCGTCGTGGTACGCCTGGCAGGAGACGGCGGCGAGCTTGAGCTCCCCGATGTTCGCCGTACGGGCGGGGGCGGTGCGGGTGCGGCCGACCGGGCTGATCCACTTGCCGGCGCGGAAGCGGTAGAAGTAGAAGCGGTCCGCGTCCAGGCCGGGGACCTCGACGTGGACGCTGTGGTCGAACTCCGGGTGGGCGGTGGCGGTGCCGCGTCTGACGATCCGGGTGAACCGCTCGTCGTGGGAGATCTCCCAGCGTACGGAGACCCGGGCACGGGGCAGACCGCTGTCGCTCTGGTACGGGCTCGGTGCGAGGCGGGTCCACAGCAGTACGGAGGCGGGCGCCGGGTCGCCCGAGCCGACACCGAGGGTGAAGGGGTCGCTCTTGATCTTCGCGGCGTCCAGCTCGGCGGCGCTCGCGGTGCCCGCCGTCGGCAGGTTGACGGCGAAGGCGAGCGCGGCGGCGGCTCCGGTGACGGTGAGAAAACGGCGACGGCCGAGGTGCGCGGCGGCGGCCCTGAGTTCGGGCGAGTGCGTGGTGGCGCGTGAACTCGTCTGCACGGGTGTCATGTTGGTGTGCCCCTCCCCTGACGACTGTTGTCAAAGGAAGTGCAGCCGGACGCGACGACCGATCGTTGTCGGGTACACAACATCGGGATGTCCGCCTGATGAGTTCCCCGTGCGCTCGTTATATGCCACCGCGCCGGCGGACCGGGTCCCGGCTCGCCGTCTCCCGTACGCTGCGGGCCCATGACTGCTGTGGAGAAGATCGCTGTGGTGACGGGAGCGGGTTCGGGGATCGGACGGGGCGTCTCGCTCGCCCTGGCCGGGGCGGGCTGGTCGGTGGTGCTCGCGGGACGGAAGGCGGAGCGCCTGGCGCAGACGGCGGCGCTGGCGGACTCCGGCGCGCGGACCGTGTGCGTGCCGACGGACGTGGGGCGGCCGGAGGACGTGGACGCGCTCTTCGAGACGGTACGGGAGGGGTTCGGCCGGATCGACTTCCTCTTCAACAACGCGGGCACGTTCGGCCCCGGCGGCGTACCGCTGGAGGATCTGCCCTACTCGGCGTGGCGCAAGGTCGTCGACACCAATCTGACGGGCTCGTTCCTGTGCGCGCAGGCGGCGTACCGGCTGATGAAGGAACAGGACCCGCAGGGCGGCCGGATCATCAACAACGGTTCGATCTCCGCGCACGCGCCGCGCCCGGACTCGGTGGCGTACACGGCGACGAAGCACGCCCTGACCGGACTCACCAAGTCGCTCTCCCTGGACGGCCGTCCGTACCGGATCGCCTGCGGTCAGATCGACATCGGCAACGCGGCGACGGACATGACGCAGCGCATGCGGCGCGGGGTGCCGCAGGCGAACGGCGAACTGGCGGTGGAGCCGGTGATGGACGCGGCGGATGTGGCGAAGACGGTGCTGCACATGGCGGAGCTGCCGCTGGAGGCGAACATCCAGTTCGCGACGGTGCTGGCGACGACGATGCCGTTCGTCGGGCGGGGCTGAAAGGACCGGGCGCCCGGGGTCCGTGGGCGGGGCTGAAAGGACCGGGCGCCCGGGTTCCGTGGACGGGGCTGAACGGGCCGGGCGCCCGAGGTCCGTGGGCGGGAATGACTACCCCGCCCACGGTCGTTGGCACCCGCATGAGCGCACCTGCTGACCCCACGCTGACCGGCGAAGTCCTCCGCTACACGGCCTTCTCGACCGATCCCGCCGGCGGCAACCCGGCCGGCGTCGTCCTCGACGCGTCCGGGCTGACGGACGACGCGATGCTCGCGATCGCCGCCGACCTCGGCTACAGCGAGTCCGCGTTCCTGACGGCCGCGCCGCGGGGCGTGGGTGAGCCGGGGCGGGCGTTCACCATCAGGTACTTCAGCCCGAAGGCGGAGGTCCCGTTCTGCGGCCACGCCACCGTCGCCACGGCCGTGGCGCTGGCGGAGCGGATCGGGGCGGGCGACCTGGTCTTCGAGACCCGCGCCGGGACGGTACCGGTGACGGTCGCGGCCACGGCGTCCGGCGATCTGCGGGCGACGCTCACGAGCGTCGAGCCGCACGTCGAGGACGTCACGGCGGCCGACCTCACGGAGGCGCTGGCCGCGCTCGGCTGGCCGGCCGGCGATATCGACCCGGCGCTGCCGCCGCGTATCGCGTACGCCGGCGCCCGCCACCTCGTCATCGGCGCGGCGACGCGCGCCCGGCTGGCGGACCTGAGTTACGACTTCGCCCGCCTCGAAGCCCTGATGCACCGGCTGGACCTGACCACGGTCCAACTGGTGTGGCGCGAATCGGCGGACGTCTTCCACGTACGCGACCCGTTCCCGGTGGGCGGCGTGGTGGAGGACCCGGCGACGGGCGCCGCGGCGGCGGCGTTCGGGGCGTACGCCCGTGAACTCGGCCTCGTCCCGGCGCAGTCCGTGCTCACGCTCCACCAGGGCGCGGACATGGGGCGGCCGGGCACCCTGACGGTGGAGCTGCGGACGGGCGACGCGCGCGTACGGGTGTCGGGCGCGGGCGCGCCGATCCCCGCGGCGTAGGTCCCGGCCCGCCACGTCTCACTCCTCCGGCTCGCGCTGCTACCGACAGGCCCCATCTCGCCCGCCTATGCTCACGGCATGGAGCAGAGCGAGGTCCTGAAGCGCGTGATCGGCATCCTGACGCAGGCCGGTGACTGGCAGCGCCGACTTGAGGAGGACACCGGCCAGGAACAGGACATGGACGCCGAGATGGGCGTCGTGACCGAACTGCTCAACGAGACGATGCCGCGCGTGGAGGTACCGGCCGACGCGACCCCTGAGGAACTCAGCACCCTGCTCGGCCGCGAGGTCGGCGGCGCGGTGGAACAGCTCGTGGGCGCGTTCACGCTCGCCTTCGTCACCCTGGCCCGCGTGCACGACGCGGGCGGCCCCGACGTCTCGTCGGCGGACATCCTCCAGGACCTGGCGCTGCGCGCCGAGGAGCTGTGACCGGGACGGCCCGTCAGCGCCGCCGGTTCCTGGGGTGGTCACGGGCCGTCCGCTCGTTCCCGAACTTGTACGCCCCGGTCCACCGCGCCATCACCAACTGCGCGTCCCCGCCCGCGACCTGATCCAGAAACTTCTCGGCCCGCGCCCCACGCAGGGTGCTCGCCACCCGCCCCCGACGCGTGATGACGACACTGCCGTCGGCGTGCCGCTCGTAACCGAAGCCGGTGGGTGGGGTCATCCCCCCATCCTCACGGGTCCCGCCGACCGGGGTCACGCCATTTTCGGGGCGGGGACCGGGGCCGGGTGGAGACCCCGGGCGGGCCGGGTCGGGGGCGCGCCTGGCACGTGAAGGTCGGGGCCCAGGGGGGTGGCGGCAGACGAGTCGGGCTCTACGCCGGATTCTGTCGCCCGGTCGCCTCGCGGCGGCCGGGGAGACGGCCATCCATCTAGGACCGACGTTGCCGTCGGCCTCCTGCGGTCTACCCGCGGACTCGGGCGGGCAGCCCTCGAACGTCCGCGCAGGGCCCTCTCGCGAGGGCCCCTCTTGACCTTGCTCCAAGTGGGGTTTACCTAGCCGCCTGAGTCACCTCAGGCGCTGGTGGTCTCTTACACCACCGTTTCACCCTTACCGGAGACCGAGGTCCCCGGCGGTCTGTTTTCTGTGGCACTGTCCCGCGGGTCACCCCGGGTGGGCGTTACCCACCACCTTGCCCTGTGGAGTCCGGACGTTCCTCGGGAGGATCAGAAGATCCTCACGCGGCCGTCCGCCCGGCTCGTCTGCCGTGATCGTCATGGTACCCGGCCGAACGGGCGGGGCGGTCCGGCCCGGCGCTTGACCTTGCCGCAACGTCAGGGTTTCTACTGGCCTCATGCGAATCGGAGAGATCGCCGCGCTCGTCGGGGTCACCTCGCGGGCGGTACGGCACTACCACCACATGGGCCTGCTGCCCGAGCCCGAACGGCGCTCCAACGGATACCGCGTCTACTCCGTGCGCGACGCCGTCCTGCTCGCCCGGATCCGCCGGCTCTCGGAGCTGGGGCTCAGCCTGGACGAGGTCCGGGACGTGCTCGCCGACGACGCCGGGCGGGAGCTGGCGGAGGTACTCGCCGAGCTGGACGAGGATCTGGCGCGGCAGGAGCAGGAGATCCGGGCCAGACGGCGCAGGCTCGCCGAGCTGACGGCGGGGAGGCTGACGCCCGAGGGTCCGGTGTCCCCCACGCTGGCACGGCTGCTGCGGGCCATGCCGGAGACGGATTCGGCGATGGCGGCCAAGGACCGCGAGCTGCTCGCCCTGCTCGACACCGCCGGCGCCGACGAGGCGTTCTACGACGCCCTGCACCCGCTGATGGACGATCCGGACGTCCTCGCCCTCTACGAGCGGCTCGACGCCCTCGCCGACGCCGCGCCGGACGATCCGCGGATCGGACCGCTCGCCGAGGCCTTGGCCGCACTGGTCACCGACCCGCTGCTGGACGCGATGCCGGACCAGGACGGGCCGTCGCTGGAAGGGGTCGGTGAGGCGATCCTCGCCGAGTTCGCCCCCGCGCAGGCCGCGGTGGCGCGACAGGTGATGGAAGCACTCGTCGCCAAGCAGCGGCGGCGCGCGGAAGAGAAGACGGGCCGGAAGGCAGACGGGACGGGGAGGGACCGAGATGAGTAGAGCCCTGTGGGTGTTCATACCGGCCGAGCTGACGCTGGTCGGGTGTCTGCTGGCGGGCGTGGCCGTCCCGGCGCCGGTGATCTGGGCCGCCGAGGCCGTCGTCCTGACGCTGCTGGTGGCCGAGGCCGTGCTCGTACGACGGCACTACCGGGCCGCGCGCCGGTCGGGGGCCGGGCAGCGCGCCGCCCTCACACGTGCCGTGGCGGCCGTCGTCCCGCCCACCGCGCGCCGCCTGCTCCTCAACGAGGCGCGAGGACTGACGAGTCTCGTCCGGTGGGTGGCCGGGCGTCGGCACGGCGTGCGCGAGGGCGATCTCGCCGCCCCGTACACCGGCCCGCAGACGGCGATGATGTACGGCTTCCTGTTCGTGTCCGTCGTCGAGACGGTGGCGCTGGCGATGCTCATCCCCTGGCCGCTGGTGCACATGATCCTGCTGGTGGTGGATGTGTACGGCGTGCTGATGGTCCTCGCGATGCACGCGGGCTGCGTCACCCGGCCGCACGTCGCCGGCGCCGACGGGTCGCTGCTGGTGCGCTGGGGCGTGCTGTTCGACATGCCGATCGCGAGTGGGCTGATCACCGCGGCGCGGGTCGAACGCCGTTACCCGGACGGCTCGTTGATCAAGATCGATGAGCCCGGCGGGACGCTCGACCTGATCGTGGGCGGCCAGACGACCGTACGGGTGGAGCTGAGCGAACCGGTCACGTTCGTACGTCCGATGGGCGGGCGCGGCACGGCCACGGTGGTCCGTTTCCACGCGGACGACCCGGCGGCGCTGGTGGCCCGGCTCAACCAGGTCAGAAAGGCGCGCGCCGAGGCGTCGGACGAGGCCGTGGGCGACGTCAGCGTGTGAGGGCGACACCGACGGTTCCGCCGTACGCGAGGTACGTGGCGGGCCTGGGAGCAGGCCGGCAGCAGGCGGGCGGCCACCGATCCCACCGCCTTCGCGTACGAGGGCGCCGGCGGATCCCGGAACGCGGCCTGGGCGTACGTCTACCGCGCCGACTCCGGCGAGGCGCGGGTGAACACCGCCCCGTCCGGCGGCTGACGGGGGACGCGCCACCGCCGAAGGACCCGTCCCGGGTGTCCCGGGGCGGGTCCTTCCGCATGGTCACGCTCCACCGCTTAACCTGGCGGACCGGGGGCCGCGTCCCCCCGTCGTCACGTCCTTGAGGAGAACCACCGTGCTCGTGCTGTTGCCGCCGTCGGAAGGCAAGGCCGCTTCCGGCCGTGGGGCTCCGCTGAAACCGGAGTCACTGTCGCTGCCCGGACTGGCCGGGGCACGGACCGCCGTGCTGGACGAACTGGTCGAGCTGTGCGCCGCCGACGAGGAGAAGGCCGCCGAGGTCCTGGGCCTGAGCGAGGGGCTGCGCGGCGAGATCGTCAAGAACGTGGCGCTGCGGACCGCGGGGACGCGTCCGGCCGGGGACATCTACACCGGTGTGCTGTACGACGCGCTCGGCCTCGCCACGCTGGACACCGCCGCGCGGCGGCGGGCCGGGAAATCGCTGCTGGTCTTCTCCGGGCTGTGGGGCGCGGTACGGATCGGTGACCGGATTCCGTCGTACCGCTGCTCGATGGGGGTACGGCTGCCGGGCGTCGGCGCGCTGGGCGCCCACTGGCGCAAGGCCATGGCCCCGGTCCTGCCCGAGGTGGCGGGCGACGGGCTCGTACTGGACCTGCGCTCGTCGTCGTACACACCGGCCTGGCGGCCAACGGGCGAGGTCGCGTCCCGTACGGCGACGGTGCGCGTCCTGCACGCGCAGCTCGTGGACGGGGTCGAGAAGCGGTCGGTGGTCAGCCACTTCAACAAGGCGACGAAGGGCCGGCTGGTCCGGGACCTGCTGATGGCGGGCGCCCGGCCCAGGAAGCCCGAGCAACTGGTGGAGACGCTGCGCGAGTTGGGGTATGTGGTGGAGGTCGCCGCGCCCGGCGGGGCGGGGCGGCCGTGGGCGCTGGACGTGGTGGTGACGGAGATCCACTGAGCGCTCCGGCCCCTGCTGTTGCGCAGGGCGCAACGCTCGTTGCGAGGAGCGTGGGCGGCGCGGCAGGATGGCGCCATGACCTCCGTGCTGGACCTCGCCCCCGTTGTCCCTGTCGTCGTCGTGGACGACGCCGCCGACGCCGTACCGCTGGCCCGCGCCCTGGTGGCGGGCGGCCTGCCCGCGATCGAGGTGACGCTGCGCACCCCGGCGGCGCTGGACGCGATCCGGGCGATCGCCGCGGAGGTGCCGGAGGCCGTGGTGGGCGCCGGGACGGTCATCTCGGCGCGGACGGTGACGGACTCGGTGGCCGCCGGGGCGCGCTTCCTGGTCAGCCCCGGCTGGACGGACACGCTGCTGGAGGCGATGCGGGCGTCCGGGGTGCCGTTCCTGCCGGGCGTCTCGACGACGTCGGAGGTCGTGGCGCTGCTGGAGCGCGGCGTGAGCGAGATGAAGTTCTTCCCGGCGGAGGCGGCGGGCGGCACGGCGTACCTCAAGTCCCTGTCGGGCCCGCTCCCCCAGGCCCGGTTCTGCCCGACGGGCGGGATCTCCCTGGCGACGGCGGGTTCGTATCTGGCGCTGAAGAACGTGGGCTGCGTGGGCGGCTCCTGGATGCTGCCGGCGGACGCGATCACGGCGAAGAACTGGCCCCGGGTGGAGAAACTGGCCCGCGAGGCGGCGTCGCTGCGCTGACCACGCGGGGGCGTACGGGGGTACGGGGCTGCGCGCCCACGGGTGACCGGCCCGCCGCCCGGCCAAGCCGTCCAGCCCCACGCCCGGCCGCTCCCCCAGCGCGTCACCGACCTGGCGGCCCAACTCGTCGCGTTCCTGGTGCGGTTGGGCCCGCGGTGACGGGGTCGACTCGATCAGGGCGAGTCCCGCCGGCTCCCCTTGCGACCGGTGGATCCCGCCCTGCCACTCACGCGGCGCGGCATGGAGCGAATCCCCCCGGGGGTGATTCGCCGCCGGGGCGAGCCGGGACACATCCGCCACGCGCCCGGCGGTGGCGTCCACGCCGCCGAACACCACGTCCTCCTTGGACGCGAAGTAGCGGAAGAAGCTGCGCTTGGACAGACCGGCCGCGCGGGCGATGTCGTCCACGAGGTCGTCCAGGAGGAGCGCGTGCGCACAGCGGTCAGCGGCCTGTGCGCACGCCTCATGTGATGTCCCGCGTCCGTCGCCGGTCCCGCGGCTCAGCGCAGGTGGGACGTGTCGTTCAGCAGCCGTACCGACGCGTTGCCGTCCGCGTAGTACGCGACCGCCGACAGCGACGCCGCCGACAGTTCCATCCGGAACAGGGACTCCGGCGGTGCTCCCAGTGCCAGTCTGACCAGGGTCTTCACCGGTGTCACATGCGTGACGACCAGCACCGTGCGTGCCGGGTGGCGCGCCAGCAGCGCGTCCCGGGCCGCCGCGACCCGGGTCGCGACCGAGGTGAAGCTCTCGCCGCCGCCGGTCGGCGCCACGTCGGGCGAGGCCAGCCAGGCGCTGAGATCGTCCGCGTACCGCTCCCTGACCTCGGCGAACGTCATCCCTTCCCAGGCGCCGAAGTCCGTCTCACGCAGCCCGTCCTCGACGCTCACCTCCAGGCCGAGCCGGGTGGCCACCGCGCCGGCCGTCTCGCGGCAGCGCCGCAGCGGTGAGGAGACGACGGCCTGGATCGTGCCGCGCGCGGCGAGCGCCGTCGCGACGGCGTCGGCCTGCCTGCGGCCGACCGCGGACAGTTCGGGGTCGCTGCCGCCGCTGCCCGAGAAGCGCTTCTCGGGGGTGAGGGCCGTCTCGCCGTGCCGCAGCAGCACGAACGTGGCGGGCGTACCGAGGTCGGCGGAGCCCCAGCCGACGGGCGGCGCGGCCTGCTCGGGGACGGCGGGGATCAGTTCGTACGCGGCGGCCAGCGCGGCACGCGCCTTGGCCGCGCCGGCCGCCGCGTCCCCCGGCGGCCCCTCGGGGGCGGGGGCGGCCGGGCGCGTCCTCGCGCCCAGCTCCGCCGTCGACCGCGACGGCTCCCACTGCTTGCCCTTCTTGCCCGCGTCCATCGCCTCGTTGGCGAGCCGGTCGGCGTGCTTGTTCTTCTCGCGCGGGATCCACTCGTAGCGGACCTGCCCGGTGGGAAGGACCCGCGCGGCCTCGGCGGCCAGCGGCTTCATGTCCGGGTGCTTGATCTTCCAGCGGCCCGACATCTGCTCCACGACGAGTTTGGAGTCCATCCGCACATGTACGTCGGCGGCCGGGTCGAGCGCCTTCGCGGCCTTCAGGCCGGCGATCAGCCCCTTGTACTCGGCGACGTTGTTCGTGGCGACGCCGATGTACTCGGCGGCCTCGGCGAGCGTCTCACCGGTCACCGCGTCGATGACGACGGCGCCGTACCCCGCCGGGCCGGGGTTGCCCCGTGAGCCGCCGTCCGCCTCGACGACGAATTTCGGCATCTACAGACCCGATTCGGACGTACGGACAAGAATGCGGCGGCAGTTCTCGCACCGCAGGACGGTGCTGGGGCTCGCCGCCTTGACCTCGTTGACCTCGGTGATGTTCAGCTCCAGCCGGCAGCCCTCGCAGCGGCGCTGGTAGAGACGGGCCGCGCCGACGCCGCCCTGCTGGACGCGCAGCTTCTCGTACAGCTTGAGGAGATCGGCGGGGATCGTCGCCGAGACGGTCTCCCGCTCCTTGGTCGCCGTCGCCTCCTCGGCGCTGATGGTCCCGGCGGCGGTGTCGCGGCGCGTGACCGCGTCGTCCGCCTTGGCCTGGACCGAGGAGACCCGTTCCGTCAGCTCGGCCGCGCGCTCCTGGGCGGCCTCGCGGCGCTCCATCACTTCGAGGACGACGTCCTCCAGGTCCCCCTGGCGCTTGGCGAGCGAGACGATCTCGCGCTGAAGGCTTTCGAGGTCCTTCGGCGAGGTGACGGCGCCGGAGTCGAGCCGCTGCTGGTCGCGTACGGCGCGCTGGCGGACCTGGTCGACGTCCTGCTCCGCCTTCGTCTGCTCGCGCGCGGTGTCGCTCTCCTCGGTCTGCGAGGCGACCAGCAGGTCGCGCAGTTGGGTCAGGTCCTTGGTCAGCGACTCGATCTCGGCGTGCTCGGGCAGCGAGTCGCGCCGGTGGGCGAGCTGCTGGAGTCGCAGATCCAGGGCCTGGACGTCGAGGAGTCGGATCTGGTCGGCGGGGTCGGCGTTCAGTTGGGGGCTCCTGAGGAATGGTGGGAGGACCAGGGGTCGGTGACCGTCTTCGAGACATGGACCCGCAGGTCCCAGCCGTGGCGGTCGGAGATCTCGTCGAGCTGGGTGGCCGCCAGTTCGCACCAGGGCCACTCGGTGGCCCAGTGCGCGGCGTCGACCAGTGCCAGCGGTGTGTGCTGCGTGGCCTCGGAGACCGGGTGGTGGCGCAGGTCGGCGGTGAGGAAGACGTCCACACCCGCCGCCCGTACCTGGTCGAAGAGGCTGTCGCCGGATCCGCCGCTCACGGCGACGGTACGGACGACGGCGTCGGGGTCGCCGGCCACGCGGATGCCCTGCGCGGTGGCGGGCAGCCGGTGCGCGGCGCGCGCGGCGAAGTCGCGGAGGGTGGCGGGCCGGTCGAGTTCGCAGATCCGGCCGAGACCGCGGCGGCCCGCCGGGTCGGTCGGGTCGGGTACGAGGGGGCCCACGACGCGCAGGTCGAGCGCGCCTGCGAGAGCGTCGGAGACGCCCGGATCGGCGCTGTCGGCGTTGGTGTGCGCGACGTGCAGCGCGATGTCGTGCTTGATGAGGGTGTGCACGACGCGGCCCTTGAAGGTGCCGGCGGCGACCGTCGTCGTCCCCCGCAGATAGAGCGGGTGGTGGGTGAGGATCAGATCCGCGCCGAGCGAAAGGGCCTCGTCCACGACGGACTGGACGGGATCGACGGCGATGAGGACACGGGTCACCGGGGCGTCGGGATCGCCGCAGACGGTACCGACGGCGTCCCACTGTTCGGCCCGTTCGGGCGGCCAGAGGGCGTCGAACTGGGCGAGGACTTCGGACAGGCGGGGCACGGGGGAAAGGCTACCTGCCGACCATGGCGCACCCACCATGGCCGGTCGACCCCCGGGGACCCGGGGGGCCGGCCGCGTCCTCGCCTTCCGGCCCCGCCGGCCACGGGCCGGGGGCGCGGCCGGACCGGGGGCGTGGCCGGACCCGGACCAGGGGCGCGGCCGGACCGGGCAGTTTTGGAGAAGCACCGGTGCCCCGCCCGCCCCTACCGTCGGAGACATGAACTTCATCGACTCCGTCACCCTTGAGGTGGCCGACACCACGGCCGCCGCCCGCTTCTACTCCACCGCCCTGGGACTGGACCCCTCCCACGTGCGCCTGCGCGCCTCCGAAGCCCCCACGACCGGCTTCCGCGGTTTCACGCTGTCGCTCGTGGTGTCCCAGCCGGGCAACGTCGACGCCCTCATCAACGCGGCCCTGGACGCCGGCGCCACCGCCGTCAGACCCGCCGCGAAGTCGCTGTGGGGCTACGGCGGCGTCGTAACGGCCCCGGACGGCACGATCTGGAAGATCGCGACGTCGAAGAAGAAGGACACCGGCCCGGTCACCCGGGACTTCGACGAGTTGGTGCTCCTGCTGGGCGTCGAGGACGTGAAGGCCACCAAGCAGTTCTACGTCGAGCGGGGCCTGACGGTGGGCAGGAGCTTCGGCGGCAAGTACGTCGAGTTCGACACCGGGTCCGGCCCCGTCAAGCTGGCTCTCTACAAGCGCGCCGCTCTCGCCAAGGACGCGGGCGTCCCCGCCGACGGCACCGGGTCGCACCGGCTCGTACTCGCCAGCGCGACCGGCCCGTTCAGCGACCCCGACGGATTCGTCTGGGAGGCCGCGGCCCCGCTGACCGCCACGGTCTGACACCCCGTGCGCCCAAGGCCGCGGCCCCGCGCGTCACTTGGCCAGATATCCGCGCAGGTCGTCCAGCACCAGCCCGGCCGCGGTGACGCCGAGGCCCAGGTACCAGGTCTCGTCCGGTACGTCGACGGCCTGCCCGGCCCCGACGGCCTCGAGGTTCTTCCAGAGCGGGTTGGAGCGGGCGGTGTCCCGCTTGGTGGCCTTCGGGTCGCCGTACACCCCGGTGAAGATCCAGTCGGCGTCCGCCTCGTCGATCTTCTCGGGGCTGACCTCGGCGGCGAGGTCGTTGATCTGCTGGTTCGCGGGCCTCGGCAGGCCGACGTCCTCAAGGATCGTGCCGATGAAGGACGCCTTGGCGTACAGGCGGATCTTGCCCGGCATGTACCGCACCATCGAGACGGTCGGCTTGTCGGCGCCGATGTCGGCGGACAGCGCCTTGACCTTGGTGTCGTACGCGCCCAGCGCCTTCTCGGCCGCAGCGCTCCGGTCGAGCGCCGCCGCGTTGAGCCGGAAGTTCTCCTTCCAGGTGAAGCCGGGGCGGATGGCGAACACGGTGGGGGCGATCTTCGACAGCTCGTCGTACTTGTCGGCGGCGCGGAGCTGGCTGCCGAGGATCAGGTCGGGCTTGAGGGCCGCGATGGCCTCCAGGTTGAGCCCGTTGATGGTGCCGACGTTCTTGGGGCTGCCCGCGCCCTTCTTCAGATACGCGGGGATGCCCTCGTCGCCCTCGGTGGGCGCGTAGCCGACGGGCTCGACACCGAGGGAGACGACGTTGTCGAACTCGCCGACGTCGAGCACGATGACCCGCTCGGGCCGCGCCTTGAGCTCGGTCTCGCCCATGGCGTGGGTGACGGTACGGGGGAACTCACCCGGCTTGGCGTCGGTGCCGTAGCCCGCGGTCTTCTCGGCCGCCTCCGCGAAGTCCTCGCCGCCCTGCGCGACGGCCTTCTTGTCGGCGCCGGCGCCGGGGGCCGCCTTCTCGTCCGCCCCTCCGTCGCTTCCGCAGGCCGCGAGGGAGAGGGCGGCGGCGAGGGCCACCAGTGCGGCCGTGCCGCGACGTCTGACGGACATCATGTACTCCAAGGCTCTTACTTAGGGATGCCTTACCAACTCTCCGGGAACGTACAGGCCGGATCCCGCTTTGCGGAAACTGATCCCCGGTCAGCTCTCCCGGATCCTCCCGGGCATCCGGGAAAACCCCAGCTCCGGCGTCCGGTGGGCGGCGTACCGTGGCACCGTGGCAGCGAGCGAGCATCTGGGCAAGACACTCCGGCGCCTGCGGCGGCTGGCCGGTCTCACACAGGAGGAGCTGGCGGAACGCGCCGACGTGTCCGTGGACGTGGTCCGTCAGCTCGAACAGCAGCGGAAGCACTCGGCGCGCCTCCCCACGCTGCACGCTCTCGCGAACGGCCTCGGCGTGGAGCTGACCACGCTCCTGGGGGACCCGCCCGCGGTCACGTCGACCGGCGAGAACAACGGTCCACGTCTGGTCGCGGTACGGCGCGCCATCATGCCGCCGCTCTGGGGGCCGGCGCCCGAGCCGACCGGCCCCGGCTTCTCGCTCGATCATCTGCGTGAGCGGATCGCCGACGGCTGGTCGCAGTACCACAACGCCGAGTTCGACGACGTGATGAAGATCCTTCCCGAGCTGATCTCGTTGGCGCGTTCAGCGTCGGTGTCGGGCGGCGACGACGAGCGCGGAGCCGGTTTCGCCGCACTGGGGAAGGCGTTCCAACTGGCCGGCCACGTCGCGATCCGGCTGGGCACGACCGACCTCGCGCTGGCGAGTCTGGAACGCGCGCAGGACGCCGCGGGACGGTCCTCCGACGCACTGCTCCTGCCGATGGTCGTCAACTCCACAGCGTGGGCGTATCAGCGGCAAGGACGCCTGGAGGACGCGCTGTACATCGCGACCCGGGCCGCGCGCGACATGGAGGCGGCGGGCCTCACGGACACCGCCGACGGGCTGAAGGTGTGGGGAGCGCTCAGCATGAGCGCCGCCACCTCGGCGGCCCGGAGCCGTGACTACGAGCGTGCGGCTTCGATGATGGAGGCGGCGGAGAAGGAGGCGGCCCGCGTCGCCAAGTTGCCGGCCGGTGACGACAGCCGCATGGTCAGCGTGTTCAGCCCCTCGTCGGTCCGTATCGAGCGCGTCAGGCTGGCCGTTCAGTACGGGCGTCCCGAGCAGGCTCTGGCGCTCGCCAAGGGCATCCGTCTCGCCAAGGACACACCGCCGTCGTGGCGAACGTGGCTGCTCCTCGACGTGGCCCGCGCCCACACGGACATCGGGGACGCCGCCGGGGCGGTCAAGACCCTGGAATCCCTGCGCCGCGTGGCCCCGACGTGGATGCGGCACCACACCTTGGCGGTGGCCATAGTGCGCGATCTGTGGGCGCTCCCCAACCACCCGCCGGGGCTCGGGCCGTTGGCCGAGTTCCTGGGCGTCTCCTAGCTCCGAAAAGTGGGACGTTGCGTCCCTGTGCCTGCTCCCGGCATGCCGAAAAGCTGGTCCCGTGACCGGCCCCGCGACCGGTCACGCAACCGGTCCCGCGACCTCGACCACGGTCCGGGTCATGGCCCACGCCCTCGGCAGGAGCGATCGACGTGTACGACAACACCCAACTGGTCTCCCGGAAGCGCCGGTTACGGACACCCGCATGACCGGCGGGACGTTCAGCCCCTGGTACCAGTTGGCCGCGCTGCGAGCCGCCGGCGAGCGGGCGGACACGGAGCGCGTGAACCACACACAGGGCTGCCCGCACTGCCGTACACCCGGCGTCGTCTGTCTGAAGGCGGAGGGGATCCGCGCCGCCTGGGTGGATTCCAGGCGCGCCGCCGACTCCTTCGCCTGGAGCGGCTTCCTCTCCCACACCCAGCAGTGCGCCGCGTGCCGGGCGACCGGCAGGTTCTGCGAGATCGCCACCGAGTGGAAAGAGACCGTCCGGGCTACCCAGCTGGCGGTGGGGAGGGACGAGTGAACGACAAGCCGGCGTCGGTCGCCTCCGCGGCCGGGCCTATCGCGCACCGAGAGCGGCGGCCTGCCCGCGGCAGTGCTCCAGCGCCGCCCTCACCTCCGACCGGCCGGGGCCGGTCTCGCCGGCCAGTGGTCCGTCGGCAAGTAGTTCGCCGGCCGCCGTCATCGCTGCCCAGAAGTCGGGCGGTGAGCCCCGCCCGTCCTGGAACCGGGCCCCGGCGAAGTACAGGAAGATCTTGGTCAGCTCCCCGCTGCGGAACAACTTGAGCACGCCGGCCCGATGGCCTCCTCGCGCGGCGGCGGCACTGCCCAGCAGCTCGCGGACGCGTTCGCCGCGCTCGTCAAGGATCCGGTCCACGACGAACATGCCCCCGAAACGAAGTACGTCGGCGACGATTTCTTCCTCTCCCACCGCGAACTCCGTGAAGAATGGCTGGAGTTCGCGGAGCCGGGCTTCGGCGTCCGTGCGGGGTACGCCCAGGGCCGAGCACACGGCCAACGCGCAGGCGCCCCACTCGCCGGTCCGCGCGGCCAGCTCGGCGAAGACCTCCTCGGCGCGCCGTCCCTCGGCGAGCATCTCCCGGGCCGCCAGAGCCGGCGCGTCCTCGCCATCCCCATGACTCATGGCGGGAGGCTACCTCGGCCGGGTGACAAGTCACCCGAGCACAGCCGCCCCCTCCCCCACAGCCGAACCCTGGACCGGCCACCCTTACGTGTGAAGCGGGTGGTCACCTGTTGTTCGGCAGCGAGTGCGAACCTAGCGTCGTCGCCGGAGGTGACGGATCGATGACAGCCTGTGTCATTGACGGCGCGCAGAGCGTGGAGGGTGTCGCGGCGGACGGAGACGTCCCGCGTACGGGGTTCGCGATCGCGGCGGACGGTTCGTACGCGGCCCGGCTGACCCTCGGTGACGGCCTTTCCGACGGCGCCGGGGACGCCTGGTTCCCCGAGCGGTGGACGCTGGACGGGCCGGAGCCGTACGCCGTACCGCTTCCCCTCGACCAGCCCGAGGAGCCCGACGCCGAGGTGCTGCCGCTGGCCGACGGGCGGGTGCTGATCCACCGGCGGGTGGCGGACCGGCAGGCGTTCTCGCTGCTCTATCCGACCGGGCCGGTGACGGGTGAACTGCCGCTGGGCGCGGTCGAGTGCGCGGAGCTGACCCTGCTGCCGCCGTCGCCCGACGGCACGAGCGCCTACGCGCTGGCGCCCGGCGAAGGCGGCACGACCGTCTGGCTGGTGGCGGGCGGCGCCTTCGGCCCGGAACCGGTCGCGACGGTACGGGGACGGTGCACGGGCGGCGTCTGGCTCGACGGTACGGGGCGGCTGCTGGCCCTCGACCGCGAACTGGACGGCGTGGTCAAGGCCGTGGCCGTCGATCTGGAACGGGGCGGCGAGGTCAGCCCGTTGCTCCAGATCACGGAGGAGAGCAACGACCGGCTGCTGCTGGCCGACGCCGACAGCGGTCTGCTGCTGATCCGTTCGGACGCGCCGGGCCACGACCGCATCGGCTGGGGTGTGCTGGGCAGCGCGCGGCCGGTGCGGTTCCCCGAGTGCCTGCGGCCGGCGGACCGTACCGTCACCCCGTTCGCCGTGCAGCCGGGGCAGGTCCTGATGCCGGAGAGCTGCGCGGTGGCGCTGCGGATCGACGGTCCGGCCGGTACCTGGGTGGGGACCTGGCGGCCGTCGGGGCGGCGGCTGCATCAGCAGGCGGCGCCGGAGGGCTGGCTGGCGGGGGCGGGGCTGTGGTCGCGGGAGGGGGTGCTCCAACTGCCGTACGCCACGGGCGCGATGCCGTGCGGCGTGGCCCGGCTGGAGGCCCCGCGCGACGTACCACCGGACGCGTCGCAGGACGCACCGACGGACGTACCGCAGGACGTACGGACCGAATTGCCCACAGAACCCGCACAACCGGAAGCCGCAGATGGGAATGGGTCCGTACCCCGGGCAACTCGCCTCGTACGCAAGCCGGTTCCGCTCCAGCAGGCACCTCTCACCGGGCGTACGGCCCCCGGATAGGGCTGGTTAGAATTTTGCCGCGGGTCCGGGCCGGTCGGTAGCTACGGGGACGGCCGGCCCCCGTGCGCCACCAGCAGTGAAAGCAGTGACAGCACCGAGACATCAGCGATCCAACGGGGTGACTTCCCACATGTCTGAAAGCCGAACAGACACGGCCCAGGACCGTCCGCACCAGGCGGCCGGCGACCAGGACGACACCGGCCACGGAAAACACCGGGGCGGGGCCGCCGCGACGGACGACTCGCAGTCGTCGGCCCACGGACGCCACCGCCGTCCCGGCGACAACTCCGAGGCGGCCTAGGTCTTCTCCACGGGCGGGGGGGGGGGGGGGGGGGGGGGGGGGGGGGGGGCGGGCGCGGGCGCGCGGGGGGGGGGGGGGCCCGGCCCGCCCCGCCGCGCCCCCCCCCCCCCCCCCCCGAACCCCCCCCCCCCCCCCCCCCCCCCCC
>NZ_JBIAHA010000022.1:0-22959 GCF_042870175.1 Streptomyces sp. NPDC006643
CTGGGGCGTGCGGCGGGGCGGGCGCGTGCGGCGGAGCTGCTGGAGCGGTTCGATCTGGTGGATGCCGGGGACGTGTTGGTGTCGACGTATTCGGGGGGGATGCGGCGGCGGCTGGATCTGGCGATGACGCTGGTGGGGGATCCGCGGCTGATCTTCCTGGACGAGCCGACGACGGGGCTGGATCCGCGGAGCCGCCGCACGATGTGGGACATCATCCGGGGGCTGGTCGCGGACCAGGGGGTGACGATCTTCCTGACGACGCAGTATCTGGAGGAGGCGGACCAGCTCGCGGACCGGATCGCGGTCCTGGACCACGGGAGGATCGTCGCCGAGGGTACGGCGCGGGAGCTGAAGCGGCTGGTGCCGGGCGGGCATGTGCGGCTGCGGTTCGCCGATCCCGGCACGTTCGAGACCGCGGTACGGGTCCTGTCCCGCACGCTGGACGACCTTCCCCAGGACGGTGAGGCGCTGACCGTGCAGGTGCCGAGTGATGGGCGGGTGCGGTCCCTGCGTGCGCTGCTCGATCTCCTGGACTCGCACGCGGTCGAGGCGGAGGAGCTGTCGGTCCACACCCCGGATCTCGACGATGTGTTCCTGGCCCTGACCGGCCGGCCCAAACCCACCACCCCCACCACCGCTGCTGCTGCTGTTGATCCGCTGACCGAGAAGGCCGTGACCCGATGAGTTCTCTGTCCTACACCCTGGCCGACTCGGCGACGATGCTGCGGCGCAATCTGCGGCACATGCTGCGCTATCCCTCGATGACGGTGCTGCTCGCGGGGATGCCGGTGGTGTTCCTGCTGCTGTTCGTCTACGTCTTCGGCGGCACCCTCGGCGCCGGCATCGGGACCGCCGGTGCCGGGTCGGGAGGTCGGAGCGAGTACATCGTGTATGTGATGCCCGGGATCCTGCTCATGACCGTCGCGGCCGTCGCGCAGGGCACCGCGATCTCCGTCGCGATGGACATGACCGAGGGCATCATCGCCCGCTTCCGCACCATGTCCATCTCCCGTGCTTCTGTACTGACGGGGCATGTCGTCGGGAGTCTTGTCCAGACCATGATCGCGATGGTGATCGTGCTGGCTGTCGCGCTTCTTGTCGGGTTCCGTAGCGGCGCGACGCCGGTGGAGTGGGTGGCCGTTGCCGGGGTGATCGTGATGATCGCGTTCGCCGTGATCTGGCTGTCGGTCGCGCTCGGTCTGGTCAGCAAGACGGTCGAGAGCGCGAGTAATCTGCCGATGCCGCTGACGCTGCTGCCGTTCCTCGGCAGCGGGTTCGTCCCGACCGACTCCATGCCCGCCGGGCTGCGCTGGTTCGCCGAGTACCAGCCCTTCACCCCCGTCATGGAAACCCTCCGCGGACTCCTCACCGGAACCGAGATCGGCAACAGCGCCCTCCAGACCGCCGCCTGGAGCACCGCCATCGCCCTCCTCTCCTACCTCTGGGCCAAAAAGCTCTACAACCGCGACCCGGCGGCGCGATGAGTGGTGCTCGGTACGCTCGCGTCCCGCTGCCGTAGCGCCTCCAGGGCCGCCGCGCGGAGGTCGTCGTGGGGCAGGACGGCGTAACTGGCCGCCGCCCGCGCGTACTCCGTCGCGTCGGCCCGTTCGGCGGTGCGGCGGGCGCGGGCGGGGGACATGGTCGGCTGGAAGTTCCGCAGGAGCCGGAAGCGTTCGGCGAGTGCGATCAGCCGGGCCGCCGAACGGCGCAGAGCGATTCCACCGTGGTCCTCGCCGTCCTTGCTGGCGTTGCTGTCCTTGCTGGCGTCGCCGGCCTCGCCGTCGTTCCTGCTGTCGCTGTCGCCGTCGTCGCTCTCCGCGCCGTCCTCGGCTGCCGCGAGGTCGACCGTGGCCAGCGCCAGCAACAGGGCTCCGCAGGCCGGGAGTTCCAGCATCGACATCGGTGAACTGACCAGCGGGGATGCGAGCGCCTTCGTCAGTGCGTGCCGCAGTCCGCCGGCCGCTTCCGCGACGAGATCCAGCCGGCCGTGCTGGGCGTGCGCCATCACGGCGGCCGTGCCGATCTCCACGGCCCAGAGATCCAGGCTGTGTTCGGCGATCAGGTTCCGGTCGCTCGGCTGTGTCACCTGGTCCACGGCCGTACGCCACAGGCCCAGCCCGGTCTCGATCTGCCCACGCGCGAGGGCGATCTCACCCCGTACCGCGTGATCGAACGCGTGGCCGGACTCCGCGTCCGTGCCCAGTCCGAACGTCATCGCCCCCTCGTCGCCCGCCGGAAAGCGCGTCGCCAGGTCCAACTGGCGCTCGGCGTCGTCGACATCGCCGAGCTGAAGTCCGATGAGCGCGAGCGCCGCGTGCACCCCCACCACGTCCGGCCGGGCGTCGAGCCCTTCGAGGACCGGCAGCATCGCCTCGTAATGGCTCCGCTCCCGCTCGATCCGCCCGGACCGTGCGGAGAGTTCACCGACGCGCGCGTGGGCGATGACCCACATCCAGGGGACCGCCGTGACGTCGGCGGCGTCGAGCATCCGGCCGGCGGCGTCGAGCGCCCCCGGCAGATCGCCCTCGGACTCGCGGACGAAGCTGTCGAAGGCACACCTGACGGCGGTCAGGAGCGGTGCGGCCCCGTCGGCGTCCGGTCCCGGCTCCCTTCCCGGTTCTCCTCCTGGCTCTCCTCCTGGCTCTCCGGGGCCGGCGGTCAGGACGACGGCCGCGGCCCGGATCAGGGTGTCGGGCGGGGCCGCCGGCAGCCGGCGCAGGGCGACCAGTGCGCGCGAGGCGCGCGGCCCACCGGTGACGACGGCGTACGCGGTGCAGACCGTGAGCGCGGTCCTGGTGGCCTCGACGGCTTCGGGCTCCGGCCGGTAGTGCGACAGCAGCCAGGCGGTCTCCTCGCTGAGCACCGCCATCCGCGCGTACGCGGATTCCACGAGCCAGACGCCGCCGAGTACGGCGGTCGTGGCCGCCACCGTCGCGCCGTCGCCCCGGGCGAGCCCCAGCCGCAGCGCCCGCAGGAGATTGTCCTGCTCGGCCTTGATCAGCTCTCCGGACACGATGGGTTCGGCGCCGAGGAGCGGTCCGTGGTGCGCCGTACCGAAGTCGCGTGCCCAGGCGAGGAAGGCGGCCGTCACACCGGCCGTCCCGCCCGCCGCCTCCAGCCGGGCCGCGCCGAACTCCCTTACGGTCTCCAGCATTTGGAAGCGGGTCCCCGGCCGGGCGTCGACCACTCCGAGCAGCGACTGGTCGACCAGGTCCTCCAGAACCCGCAGCGTGTCGTCGGTCTCTTCCGTACAGGCGGTTTCGGCGAGCAGCGCGTGCGCCGACTCCTCCGTGAAGCCGCCGGGAAAGACGGAGAGGGCACGCAGCGCGGCCTGACCGGCCGGATCCAGCAGATTCCAGCTCCACTCGACGACCGCGCGCAGGGTGCGGTGGCGCGGCGGCGCGTCCCGCGCGCCGCCGCGCAGCAGGGTGAAACGGTCGCCCAGGCGGCGGGCGATGGCGGGGACGGACATGACGCGTACGCGGGCGGCGGCGAGTTCCAAGGCCAGCGGCAGACCGTCGAGTTGGCGGCACACCTCGGCCACGGCGTCCGGCGCCAGCTCGACATCGGGACGCGCGGCGCGCGCACGGCGCTCGAACAGCTCGACGGAGGTGGCGAGATCGAGCTGCGGCAGCCCGTACACCGACTCCGACGACAGGCCCAACGGGGCCCGGCTGGTGGTCAGTACGCGCAGATCACGGGTCATGGACACCAGGGCCCGCACCAACTCGGCGGTGCCGCGCACGACATGCTCGCAGTTGTCGAGGACCAGCAGGACCGGGCCGGGGCCCAGCGCGGACACGATCAGGCCGAGTACATCAGCCGATGCCGTGAGACCGGCGCGCGTGGTGCGGCGCGCCTCGCGGACGCTGAGGACCGAGGCGACCTCGCCCGCCACGTCGCCGTCGGTGCCGACCCCGGCGAGCGGGACGAAGTACACGGCACGCTGCTCGGCGGCGCGGCTCACCGCGTGCGCGAGCCGGGTCTTGCCCAGGCCGCCCGCGCCGACGATCGAGGTCACGCGGGAGGTGCGGAGCAGTTCGGTGACGGTGGTGATGTCGTCGTCGCGGCCGAGGAGGGTGTTGGGGTCGTGGGCGACGCCCTGCCGAAGTACGGGGGCCTGGCCACGCAGGAGTTCCTGGTACGCGGCCTGGAGCGGGGCGCCCGGGTCGGTGCCCAACTCCTCGCGCAGGGCGCGTCGGTAGGTGTCGTACGTGGCCAGGGCCTGGGCCGGGCCCGAGACGGCCGCCTCGCAGCGCAGCAGTTCCAGCAGGACCTCCTCGTCGCGCGGCCGGTCACGCAGGACGGCGGCGAGGGGGGTGACGGCGTCGGTACGGCGGCCGAGCCGGGAGAGGGCGAGGGCGCGGGCGCGTACGAGGGAGCGGCGGGTGGCGGCCCGGCGGCGGCGCAGGTCGGTGAGGGGGTCGGAGCCGGCTTCGTCGTCCCGTATCTCGCCGGTCTCTCCGATCTCGCCGGTCTCTCCGACGTCGTACCGCTCCCACCGGGCGAGGCCCGCCTCGGCGTGCTGGAGGGCGGCGATGTGGTCGCCCGCGCGGGCGTGGCGGGCGCTCTCGGCGGCACTGAGCAGTACGGCCGAGGTGTCGACCTGGTGCTCGGTCAGGGCGAGTCGGTAGCCGGTGGGGGTGCTGACGACGAGGCCGGGGCCGAGCTGGGAGCGGATCCGGGAGACGAGTACCTGAAGGGCCTTCTTCGGGTGCTCGGGCCGCTCCTCGGTCTCCGGCCAGAGGCCGGCGACCAGGCGCGCGCCGGTGCGGCCCGCGCCCAGGTCGTCGGCGAGGAGTGCGAGGAGGCCGTGCAACCGGGGGCCGGTGATCGCCCGGCCCCGGTAGGACACCTCGGACAGGAGGCGCAGCTCGGTGGTCACCCGCTCAGGTTAGCCAGCGGCGGTGGCCGGGGGTGCCGGGGTGGCCGTGGTGCCGGGGTGCCGGGGCGAGGCCGCGCGCACGGGCGCCTGTGCGGTCGTTCAGTCGTCGAGGCGTCGAGTCGTTCAGTCGTTCAGTCGTTCAGTCGAGTACGGCGGTGGCCTCCACCTCGACCAGATGCTCGGGTACGTCCAGCGCCGCGACGCCGATCAGCGTGCCCGGCGCCACGGGGGTGACCCCGAGCTTCGCGGACGCCCGCGCGACACCGTCGAGGAACTGGGGCATCTTGTCGGGGGTCCAGTCCACGACGTACACGGTCAGCTTCGCCACGTCGGCGAAGGAGCCGCCCACCCCGGCCAGCGCGGTGCCGACGTTGAGGTAGCACTGCTCGACCTGGGCGGCGAGGTCGCCCGGGGCGCCGACCGTGGCTCCGTCGGGGCCCCAGGCGACCTGCCCGGCGATGAAGATCAGCTTCGACCCGGTCGCGACCGACACCTGGTGGTAGATGTCGGTCTCGGGCAGTCCGGTCGGGTTCACCAGGGTGATGGCCATGCTGCTGCCTGCTCTCTGTGCGCGCTGCTCAGTGTCTTGTGGTTACTCAGGAACCGTAGGAGAGTGTGCGCTGACATGGAAGAACGCACTTTTCAGTGACTGGGGAACCTGATGGTGACCAAGCAGCTCAGCGGCACACCCGAGAACGCGGACCTCGCGCGCGCCGACTCGCTCGCGCGGGAGATCTTCTCTGACGTCGCCAACAAGTGGGCGCTGTTGATCATCGAGGCGCTGGGGGAGCGCACCCTGCGCTTCGGCGAGGTGCGGAACGAGGTCGACGGCATCAGCCACAAGATGCTCACCCAGAACCTCCGCATGCTGGAACGCAACGGCCTGGCCGAGCGGAAGGTCCACCCCACGGTGCCGCCGAGGGTCGAGTACACCCTCACCGAACCGGGCTTGGCGCTACGGGAGACGGTCCACCGGATGTGCGACTGGACGCATCAGTACATCGGCCACATCGAGTCGTCGCGCGACCGCTTCGAGGCCTCCTGAACTTGGCCGAGCTCAAGGGAATCCGGGCGATATTTGCACAGTCTGGACTGCGCAAGTTAGCCTGCGTACATGCCCGAGAGTGCTGACGTCCCCGGCGTCCCCGACATCACCGATGTGTCCGAATCGGCCGTACGCGCGGCGCGCGACGTACGCGTGGTGTTCAGCCGCCTCCGCCGCCGGATGCGCGAGAGTTACGACCCCGGCGATCTCACGCCCTCCCAGACCTCCGTCCTCAGCCGCCTCGACAAGGACGGCGAAGCCTCGGTCAGCGACCTGGCGGCTGCCGAGCGCGTACGCCACCAGTCGGTGGCCGCCACCGTCGGCGTACTGGAGGATCGCGGCCTCGTCTCCCGGCGCCCGGACCCCCAGGACGGCCGGCGACAGCTGATCTTCGTCACGGACAGCGGCCACGCCTTCCTGGAGGACCGCAGGCGCGCCGGAGAGGGCTGGCTCACCCACGCCCTCGAAGACAACTGCACGGAGGCCGAACGGCACACCCTCATCGAGGCGGCGGCCCTGCTGGAACGAGTCACCCGGTCGTGACCGGCGCCGTGGCCCGCCTCCTGCGCCGACCGCCTCCCGGCGGGGCCAAGGCGCCGGGCGACGGTTTCGACCGGCGGCTGCTGGCTCCGATGATGCTGGGAGCGGCGCTCAATCCGGTCAACTCCTCCATCATCTCCGTGTCGTTGGTACCGATCGGCGTCGCCCTCGGCGCGCCGCCCTCGCAAACGGCATGGCTGATCTCGGCCCTCTATCTGGCCACCGCCATCGGGCAACCCGTCGTGGGACGGCTGATCGACCTCTTCGGGCCGCGCCGCCTCTTCCTGATCGGGACGGCCCTGACCGGTGTCGCCGGCGTCGTCGGCATGCTCGCCCCCGACCTCGGCGTCCTCGTCGCCGCCCGCGTACTCCTCGGCTTCGGCACCTGCGCCGGCTATCCGGCCGCCATGTACCTCATCCGGAGCGAGGCCCGGCGCACCGGACGGAACAGCCCGGCCGGCGTCCTCACCGCGCTCGCCGTCACCACCCAGACCATCGCCGTCATCGGCCCCAGCCTCGGCGGCCTGCTGATCGGCGTCGGCGGCTGGCGCGCAACCCTGGCCGTCAACATCCCCCTCGCGCTCGTCGGTCTGTACCTGGGCGCCCGTCGTATCCCCGCGACCTCCGCGACTCCTGCCGCGCCCGCACGCCGCGCCGACGGCCGCCACCCCGTGAGCGACCTGGACCTGCCGGGCATGGGCCTGTTCTCCGTGGCGCTCGTCTGCCTGCTGCTGTTCCTGATGAACCCCGGCGGCGACTGGTATCCGGCGGCCCTGGCCGTCACGGCTGCGGCGGGCTTCACCTGGCGCGAACTACGGGCGCGGCAGCCCTTCATAGACATACGCGTACTCGGCGGCAATCTCCCGCTCCTCGCCACCTACGGCAGGGCGCTGCTCTGCTACGTCGTCACCTACGGCTTCCTGTACGGCTACACGCAGTGGACGGAGGAGGGGTACGGGCTCTCCGCCTCCCAGGCCGGCCTCGTCCAACTCCCCCTGTTCGCCACGGCGATCATCGTCTCCACCCTCACCGGACGCCGCGAGGCCGTGCGCGGCAAGCTCCTGATCGGCGCCGCCGGGCAGATCGCCGCCTGCGCCCTGCTGCTCCTCCTGCACGTCGACAGCCCCGTGGCGCTGCTGCTGGCCGTCGTGTTCGTGCTCGGCGTCCCCCAGGGACTGAACAGCCTCGCCCTCCAGAACGCCGTCTACCACCAGGCCGACCCCGACCGCACCGGCTCCTCCGCCGGGCTCCTGCGCACCTTCGGCTACCTCGGCGCCATCATCGCCTCCACCGCCAACGGCACCTTCTTCGGCGAGCACGTCGACACCGGCGGGCTGCACCACCTCGCCTGGTTCCTGCTCGCCGTCAGCGTGGTGTTCCTGACGGTGACCGCGGCCGACCGCTCACTGCGCCGTATCGCCCCCGCGAAGACCGAGACCCACTCCGAAACCCGCCCCGAAACCACCTCAACGACGAAGGGCCAGCCATGACCAACTCCGCCCTGCTCGTGATGGACGTCCAGCAGGCCATCGTCGACCGCGTCAGCGACCACGACCCCGGCTACACGTCCCGCCTCGCCCGCGCCGTCACCGCGGCCCGGAGCGCCGGCGTACCGGTGGTGTACGTCGTCATCGGCTTCCGCGCCGGTCGCCCCGAGACCCGCTCCAGCCAGGCCTTCAGCGCCCTGCCCGACGGCGCGTTCACCGACAGCGACCCCGGCGCCGCCATCCACCCCGACGTCGCGCCCCGCCCCGACGAGAGCGTCGTCACCAAGAAGCGCGTCAGTGCCTTCACCGGCAGCGACCTCGACCTCGTCCTGCGCGGCGGCGGCATCGACCACCTCGTCCTGACCGGCCTCGCCACCAGCGGCGTCGTCCTATCGACCCTCCGCCAGGCCGCCGACCTGGATTTCGGGCTGACCGTCCTGGCCGACGGATGCGGCGACACCGACGCGGAGGTCCACCGGGTACTGACCGAGAAGGTCTTCCCCCGCCAGGCCGCCGTCACCACGGTCGACGCCTGGATCTCCGCCCTCGGCTGACACCGCTAGGGGGTGTCTTGCCGATCTTGCCGGGCTCGCGGTCCCTGGCACGCGCCCTCGCCGCGTTGTCGTCGGTCGCCAACGCTCCGCGTTGTCTCCCTCCTCCGCCTTGCGATCGCACGCACCAACGTGACATCACCCGCTGCGCGGCGGGCGCTCCCTGATCCGGCCTGATCGACAAGACACCCCCTACGGCCAGAGCAGCTCCCGCACCCAGCCCTCGGCGGTACGGCGGTAGCGCAGCCGGACATGGCGCCGCTGGGCGTCGCCCTGGAAGAACTCGACCTCGTCGGCGTCGAGCACGTACGCCGTCCACGTCGGCGCGGGCGCGTCCGGCTCGGCCCGCGCCCGCTCCCACGCGGCCTGCGACGCGTGCGCCAACTCCCCGGCCGAGCCAAGTACTTCACTCTGCCGTCCGGTGAGGGCGGCGGCCAGCGCACCGGTGGACCGTACGGCCAGATCGGCCCGGCTCTCCTCGGCCCCCGCCGCGCTCACCGCACCCCGCACCCGGACCTGCCGCCCCTGCGCGGGCCAGTAGAACCCGAGCGCGGCCCACGGCCGGGCAGCCAGCTGACGGCCCTTCCCGCTCGTCGCGTGCGAGGCGAAGTGCCAGCCGCGCTCGTCGGCGTCGTGCAGCAGCAGGGTCCGTACGTCGGGCCGCCCGGCACCGTCGACGGTGGCGAGCACCATGGCATGCGGCTCGACCTGCCCGGCCCCGGCGGCCTCGACGAACCACCGCTGGAACAACGCCAACGGCACGTCGGGCACGTCCCCGGTGTCGAAGCGGGCCAGCCCGCTGTCCCAGGTCCGCAACTCCCGAAGGACCCCCCGAAACGCCTCCTGCTGCTCGCCGCCCACGTCGCTCACGTCGTCGCTCATGGGCCCATTCAACCCCTCAGCGCAGCGCGTCGAGGGCCTTGACGACGAGGCCACGGGCGTCGGCGCCGTATACGGCCATGGTCCGTAGCCTCTCGAACGCGCGTATGTACAGGGCGATCTCGGACGGCTCGGTGACGGTCACCCGGGCCGACAACAGCTCGACGGAGACGAGGCTGTCGTCGTAGACATGGAAGGTCTCCATGGGCCAGTGCCCACGTTCCCGTGTCGCGGCGGGGATGATGCCGAGGGAGACCGACGGGATGGCGCCGGCGGTCAGCAGGTGACCGAGTTGGGCGGCCATCGCGTCGGAGTCGCCGAGTTGATGGTGGAGCACGCCCTCCTCGATGAGCAGTGCGAAGCGGTGCCCGGGCTGCTGGATGATCCGCGACCGCTCCAGGCGCGCGGCCACCGCGGCGTCCACATCGTTGGGGATCTCACGGAAGTCGGTGATGCCACCCAGCAGGCTGCGGAGGTAACCGTCGGTCTGGAGCACGCCGGGGACCATGGTTGTCGAGTAGATCCGGAACAACTCGGTCCGTTGGAACAGCGGGAGGTAGCTCTCCTGGAGTGTCTTGAGGCCGGTACGGACCCGGCGCCGCCATTCGACGTACTGGGATTCGGCGTCGCGGGACGCGACGATCAGGTCCTCGGCCTCTTCGTCGGCCTCGCAGGCCGCACACCAGGCCCGGATGTCGGCCGGGGTCGGCGGAGTACGGGCGTTCTCCAGGCGGCTGGTCTTCGGATGGGTCCATCCGGCACGGGCGGCCAGCTCACTCCCACTGATTCCCGCGTCGGCCCGAAGGTCGCGAAGCCGCCGGGCGACGCGCTCGCGGGCGGCCTGGGCGGAGGAGGACGGGGAGGCGGGCATGAACTGGCCGTTCGTCTAGCGGATCTCGTACTGATCGTGCGGTATGGCCCTGGACCATACGGCCTCGAAGGCGGTCGAACAGAGCTTCACGGCGTCCGGATCCTCGCTGATCTCCGGTCCACCCGATTCGCCGTTGCCGGTGAAGTGGTTCCAGTGGATCACCCGGTTGTCGATGAGCCAGAAGTCGTTGCCGGGCAAGGCGAGGTCGGACGCCTGACGACGGGGTAGCCAGCGTACGAGTTCGCCTGCCGCCACGTTCGTGAAGGTGCCTGAGTGCTCGTACTTGATGTACTCGGAGACGGGTTCGGAGACGATCCGGGCACGGCGTACGACTACTCCGCGGGCGACGGTCTCCTCGATGAGGGTGAGCCAGGGACGCCACCAGGACGCGCGGTCGTCGGGGTTCAGGCGTTCGCCGGCGCGCCAAGCCGCGAACGGGCCCGATTCGTTTTCGACCGCGTAGACGTCCCGCATCTCCAGGTGTAGGGCGGAGTCACGGGCGGAGCCCAGCAGTTCCTCAAAGCTAGGGACGTTCGACGGCATCGCACGCCTCCCTGATCATGCCCGCCATCCTGGCGGGGACACGGACGACCGCTTCGTGCTCGGGCACGCCCAGCGCGTGCCCCGGCACCTCGAACGCCGCGCACTCCGCCTTGAGTTCGGGGCTCGGCTTCCATCCTTGGATGACGAGCTCTTGCTTCTCCTGGTCGATCCACACGGTGGGGCTTTCACCATCGCCGGTCTCGGGATCGATGCCGATGAACTGTAAAGACATGCCCCCCTCCTTCGCTTGTGACGTACACGATTGTTCACAACGATCGACCATCTGGCTGGTGCGGCCAAGGGTGTAATGACGCCATGAACAGGTGCAGATACATCACCTGAACATTCGTGAACATTGATGGCCGTGGCGTAGAGCTCGTTTCTACGGTGCTGGGTATGGCCACACAGACACCCGCGCCTCAGCCCGACGACGCCGCCCTCCACAACGAGTTCCTGGACCACGTCGACCACTGCCGCGACTGCCTCGGCCGACGCGACGGCAGCTGCTGCCCCACCGGCGGCCGGCTGCTGCGCGCGGCGAAGGCGGCTCGGGCCGAGGCCGGGGCGCTCTGCTGGGTGCTCAAGCCGGGCACCGGTATCCGTTGCGTACGGATCGACCCGGATCACGGCGGCGACCACGCGAACGAATACGTCGGCGACTCCGGCGTCACCTGGCCACGGCCCTCGCCGACCTGACCCACCGTCGCGGACGCCCGCCCCACCATCTCGCCCATCGAGCCCCGCCCCGGCCGCCCGACGGCTTCGGGACAGAGGCGCATAGGCGCGAGGCGCAGGGTGGACCACTTAGGGTGTAGTACTACATGTGAAGTGGTGCTAACAGGAAAGGTGCGACCACCCCATGCGACAGAACCTGGCCCGCCGCTCCGCGCTCGTCGATGCCGCCATCGAGGTGCTCGCCCGTGACGGTGCCCGCGGGCTGACCTTCCGGGCCGTCGACGGGGAGGCGGGGGTGCCCAAAGGTACGGCGTCCAACTACTTCACCAACCGTGACGAGCTGCTCAACCAGGCGGGCCACCGGATCTATGAGCGGCTGCTTCCCGACGATGCCACCGTCGCCGGCATGGTCGGCGGGCCCAACACCCGGGAGCGGACGGCGGAGTTGGTGCGGCAGGTGGTGGAGCGGGTCACGGCGTTCCGGACCGGGTTTCTGGCGCTGCTCGAACTGCGGCTGGAGGCCACCCGGCGCCCCGAGCTGCGTGCCGTGCTGACCGCGCGTGTGGCCAGGGACGTCGAGGAGAACGTCACGCACCATCTGGCGTCCGGGCTGCCCGGTGACGCCGACGCGGTCAAGATGATCTATCTGGCCGCCAATTGGCTCGTGGTGGAGCGGCTCACGCTGCCCGGTGTCTTCTCGGAGGAGGAGACCGCGCGGCTGATCGGTGAGCTGGTGGAGCGCGTACTGCCGTCCGGTCCGTGAGACGGGAGCGCCGGCGGGGGATCAGTTCGCTGATCCGCCGCCGGCGTGACAGGACGGAGTGAAGAGTGGAGTGACGTTACTTCGCCGGCTTTTTGCCCGTGATGCCCAGATGGACCAACAGCGCCAGGTTCGGCTTGAGTTCGGCCTGCTTCACGCCCCAGGTCTGGAAGCCCTTCTGGTGCCCGGCCACCGCGGCGAGCATGACGACCAGCGAGCCGGCCATCGCGGCGGGGCTGACGTCCTTGTCGACCCGGCCTTTGGACTGGAGCTCCTTCACGGAATCCGTAAGGGAGTTGGTGACCGAACTCAGGATCTTCATGCGGATCTTGTAGAACCGCTTGTCGCCCTCGGCCGCGCCGAGATCGATGACCCGGAGGATCGCGTCGTTCTTGCGCCAGAAGTCGAGGAATCCCTCCACGAGTTCCTCCGCCGTCTGGCGTCCCGCTTTACCCGCCCAGGAGCGCCCGGAGACCAGTTCGGTCAATCCGGCACCCTCCTTGGCCATTTCCTCGGCGATCTCAAGGACAGCGCCCTCGACGTCCGGGAAGTACTGATAGAAGGTCGCGGGTGAAGTGCCTGCCTTCCGGGCAACGTCGATGACTTTGACGTCCCGATACGGCGAGGTGCTGAGCATCTCGCTGAGGCAGTCGAGCAGCTTCTGCCGCGTCGCCTGGCCGCGCCGACCGGCCACGCGGCCGTCGACGGTACGTACTTGTCCTGTCATGCCGTCAGCTTACCGAGGGGTGATCGGAGCGCGATTCGGCCGACTGCAAATGGGGAACCGCCCGCTGATCACGGGGGCCTGAAGAGACGGTGGAAGAGGAGGGTGGGGAGAGGCGGCGGAAGGGCCTGTTCGGAGCCGTGACCAGGAATAGTGTTATCAACAGCCTGTGGACAACTACGGTGGATAACTCCCCGCGTACAGCCCCTCACCACGAGATAATTAGTCAATTGTTCGATTTGCCCCGGCCTGCCCCGGCCTGCCCCGGCCTGCGCCGGGCGAAATGCGCCATTAGCGTGGCCGGAAGGCGCATCGCTCGGGCGGTACGCACGCGAGGGAAGGATCCGGGCTCATGGCCGCATTCGCGGAAGGCGCACCGTGCTGGGTGGATGTGTCGCTTCCCGACGTCCGGGCGGGCAAGCGTTTCTACGGCGAGCTGTTCGGCTGGACATTCGGTGCGGACGGCGGCGCGGCATACGGGTACTACACGAATGCTTTCAGTGACGGAAAGCGAGTCGCCGCCCTCGCCGCGAAGCAGGACGGGCGTATGCCGACCGCCTGGGGCGTTTATTTCGCGACATCGGACGCCACCGCGCTCAGTGCGCGAATCAAGGAGGCCGGCGGCGGAATGGTGATGGATCCGACCGCCGTGGGGCCGTACGGCACGAGGGCGCAGGGTGTCGATCCGGGCGGCGCGGTCTTCGGCCTCTGGCAGCCGGGGGCGTACTCCGGCTTCGAAAAGCAGAGTGAGCCCGGATCTTTCTGCTGGACAGAGGTCTATACGAGGGACAAGGAGAGCGTCGACCTCTTCTACGAGTCGGTATTCGGCTTCGTCGGCAAGGACCTCCCGGGGGAACCGGTCGACTTCCGCACCTGGTCCCCGGCCGGATCCGAGCCGGAGAGCGACAGCGCCATCGGCGGGCGAAGTGTCATCACCGACGCATTTCCCAAGGAGATGCCGGGGCATTTCCTCGTTTACTTCTCCGTGGCGGACTGCGACGAGACGGTCGCCGAGGCCGTACGGCTGGGCGGCCGGATCCGGGAGTCCGCCACCGACACCCCGTACGGGCGGATCGCCACCCTGGTGGACAACCAGGGCGCGCTCTTCGCCGTGCTCGCCGAACCCGAGGCCGCCTGAGGCCGCCTGAGGCCATCCGAGACCCAGTTGAGACCCATCCGAGACGGTTGGCGCGGCCCATGTGACCCCCGCACCCCCATCTGGCCCCCGCACCCCCATGTGGCGGATGGGGCCCGTGTGAGCTGTGTATACGTGCGGGGCAACCCGCGTTGGTCCGTACGCGTCAAGACTGTTACGGGCGTGATACTCACTCCGTACGAGGCCCCTCATTTTCTGTCCGAATCAGGGTGAGACACCCCGATCCGCCCCCGGGTTCGCAACCATCGGGCCAGACAGGAAGAATCAGGGGGCAGGGGGCCGTACCTTTGTGGCCCGTACGGGGAGGTGGCAGGCAAGTGGAGCAGCTGACGCAGCACGATCCGAGACGTATCGGGCCCTTCGAGGTGCTCGGACGCCTCGGAGCGGGCGGGATGGGGCTCGTCTATCTCGCGCGCTCGGCCTCGGGCCGGCGCGTGGCGATCAAGACGGTCCGCACCGAACTCGCCGAGGACCAGCTGTTCCGTGTCCGCTTCACGCGCGAGGTGGAGGCGGCCCGCGCGGTCAGCGGCTTCTACACGGCCGCCGTGGTGGACGCCGACCCCCGGGCCGCCGTGCCCTGGCTGGCCACCGCCTATGTGCCCGCGCCCTCCCTGGAGGAGATGGTCAACCGGTGCGGCCCGCTGCCCGTACAGGGTGTGCGCTGGCTGGCCGCGGGTATCGCCGAGGCCCTCGAATCCATCCACGGCGAGGGCCTGGTCCACCGCGACCTCAAGCCGTCGAACGTGCTGGTGGTGGAGGACGGACCGCGCGTCATCGACTTCGGCATCGCGTCCGGCGTCTCCAACACCCGGCTGACCATGACCAACGTGGCCGTCGGCACCCCGGCGTACATGTCGCCCGAGCAGGCACGCGACTCCCGCAGCGTCACGGGCGCCAGCGATGTCTTCTCGCTCGGCTCCACCCTCGTCTTCGCCGCCACCGGGCACGCGCCCTTCCACGGGGCCAACCCGGTCGAGACCGTCTTCATGCTGCTGCGCGAGGGACCGAATCTGGAGGGGCTGGCGGAGGAGCTGCGCCCCCTCATCGAGTCGTGCATGCAGATGGACGCCAGCCGGCGCCCGACGCCCGCCGATCTCCAGTCTCAGCTCGCCCCGCATCTGTTCGCCTCGGGCAGTGACGACAGTGGTACGGCGTCGGCCTGGCTGCCCGCGTCCGCCACCGAGATGATCGAGGAGCGCCGTGGCGGCGGCCGTATCAGCGCCGCCGCGGCGGCAGCCGCACGCCCCCTGCTGCCGCCGCCGCCCTCGCACGACCCCCCGCCGCTCTCGCCGTCGCCCGACCGGGACGCCGGCCGCGGTGGCGGCGCCGCCGTGCCCGCGCCCGCCGTACCGGGCCCCGGCGGGCCCGTCAGGCTCTCCGGCTCCCCCGTCCCGATCGGCCCCGGCCCCCGTGTCGCCGAGGGCCGCGGCGCCGCCGCTGTCGACGCCGGACCGGCCACCGGCTGGATCCGGCCGCCCGTCGGGCCGACCGGCGCCCACCCGCCCGGCGGCGGCGTCCAGGCGCCCGCCGCGCCGCCGCTGCCCGCACCGGCGCCCGCCCCCGACGCCGGCGCCGCGCCGGGCCGCTGGCGGCCCTGGCGCTTCCGGATGTCGAACGACGTCTGGGGCACCCCGGTCGTCGACGGCGACCTTCTCTACGTCACGTCGTTCGAGGTGCACGCGCTGGACGTGGGCAGCGGGCGCCGGCAGTTCAAGACCCGCGACGTCGCCTGGTCGATGGCCGTCGCCGGAGGCCGTATCCACGCCTCCGACGGCCCCACCCTCTACGCGCTGGACGGCGCGGACGGCACCGAGCGCTGGCGGCTCCAGACCGACGCCTGGGTGTATTCGCTGAAGACGGACCGGGGCACCGTCGTCACCGGTACGCGCGGCGGCGGCGTCCAGGCGTGGGAGGCGTCCAACGGCGAGAAGCTGTGGGAAGTCACCGGCGCCCAGACCGACTTCGAGACACCGGAGGCCGGGCCCGCGATCTTCGACGGCACGGTGTACGTGTGGCAGAACGCCCGCCTCCGCGCGCTCGACGCCCGCACCGGCAGCGAGCGCTGGTCGTATCCCATCGGCGACGGCGCGGCCTGCGGGGGCGTACCGATCCGGCTGGTGCCCGCGCCGGACGGCCATGTGTACGTCTCGGCGGGCACCCGCGTGCTGTCGATCGACATCGCGAGCGGGCATGTGCGCTGGCACTTCGAGGCGCCCGCCGTCTTCCTCTCGCCGCCCGCCTTCGCGCCCGGCCCCGCCGTGACCGGCGGCGGTGTGTATCTCGCCGACTACCTCGGCACGGTGTACGCGCTGGACGCCACCACCGGCAAGGACCGCTGGCGCATCGCCACCGAGGCCCGCCAGTCACTCGAACCGGTCCTGGTCACCGCCGGGAACGTGCACGTGGGCAGCGGCAGCGCGCTCTACACGCTGGACGCGGTCGCCGGTACGCCCAAGTGGCGCTTCGCGGCCGGCGGCGAGGTCGTCGGCGCGCCCGTCGTGGCCGACGGCAGGCTGCACTTCGGCTCGGCCGACCACGTTCTCTACACGCTGGACGCCGGCGGCGGACAGCTCCGCTGGAAGCTGGCGACGGGCGGCGAGATCACGGGCTCACCGGTGGCGCGCGGGGGAGTGGTGTACGCGTGCAGCAAGGACCGCTGTGTGTACGCGCTGGACGCGATCAAGGGCACGGCGACGGGCCGCGGCGCCCGCTGACCCCGCGCGTGCTCGGGTGGCGCCGGACCCCGCGCGTGCTCCGGTGGCGCCGCCGAGATCAGTGGCGGCCCTGGTCGCGGCCCGTGTCGTCGTCCGGCGGCGGTGGGGTCCACGGCTGTTCGCGGGTGTCCTGGATGTCCCGGGTGTCGTCCCAGGCGTGCTGTTCCGTACTGCCCGCCGGCGGGAATCCGGCGTCGTACGGGTGGTCGTACCTGGCCTGGCCGGTCTGACCCACCTGACCCACCTGGCCGACTTCGCCGACCTGGCCGGTCTCCCCGTACCGCTCCGGCTCCCGATCGCCCCCCACGTACCGATGCGTCCCGCTCCCGCCCCTGCGCCGCGAGCGCCGCCCGCTCATCACCGCCGCCGCGATCAGCAGCAGTGCCCCGCCACCGAGGGCGGCGGCGACCCCGAGGCCGATCCCGGTCCCGTCGCTGTTCAGCGTGAGGCCGTCGGCGCGCTGCCCCTGGCGCACCATCCACAGGACGGTGAACCCGAGCACGATCAGCCCGGACAGCGCCACCAGCAGCCGCGAGCGCAGCACCAGGCCCAGCAGGGTGACCAGGGCGGCGAAGGCGAAGGGCAGCAGGAGCGAGACCCACAGGTCGGAGCTGGTGCCGGTGATGCCGTTGAACAGGTCCTCGACCCGGTAGTCCCGGCCGTGCCGGCCGTCGTACCAGGCCTGGAAGGGGCTGGCGACCGCTCCGGCGGCCCCGATGACGGCGAGGACCGACCCGATGATGTTGCGGACCATCGACGGCCTCCTTGGACGAGAGTGCCGAGTGCCGAATGCGACTACCAGAATTCGACGCTACGCCCGGGAACCATGGGCCGCCAGATTTGGTCCCGTGCACCGAGGTCTTGTGCGCGGAGCACTCCTCACGCCCTGCTAGGCTGACATGCGCTCGACAAAAGGGCATCAACAGTGACCAACCGCACCATTTTCAACGGGGGTTGAAGTGAAAATTCGTCATGTCCGCGCCATAGCCGTCTTCGGTATCGCCGTCTTCGCGCTGACCGGCGCCCGTGGCTCCAGCGGCGGCGGCTGCTCCAGCTCCAGCAGCAGTTCCAGCTCCAGCGGCGGCAGCCACTCGGACAGCGACTACGACGACGACTACGACAGCGACAGCACGTCGGGCTCCACCACCACCGGAGGTTCCGTCACGGGTGGCAGCTCGGCCGACGCCGGCCGCGACCTGACCATCGTCGAGTGCAAGTACGACACCACGACCCAGGGTTTCGTCGCGGAGATCACCGCCGACAACAGTGGCTCGGTGGCCTACTCCTACTCGTTCACGGTCGACTTCACCGACGCAGCCGGCGCGACGGTCGGCAACACCGCCGGCAGCATCCCGAACGTCGCCCCGGGCGGTGCGCAGACCATCGAGGTCACCGCGGTGGACCTGTCCGACGACAACGGCGCGTCCGGCGGCGACTGCAAGGTCGACAACGTCGTCCGCCTGGCGGTCTGAGCACCCGGAAACACAGAGGAACGACGGTCGGCGGGGCCCCCTGAACGGTCCCGACGTCCGTCGTTCCTCTGCTTTACGCCCCCTGCTTGCGCCCCCGCTTACGTCCCCCGCTCATGTCCCCCGGCTGTGCACGGCCGCGGCAGCTCCCCTCCCCGCCGCCGCGACCGCGACCCGGACTGCCCCGTGCGCGTGCGCCTGCTACTTCGGCGGCGCCGGCGAGTGGTGGTCCCCCTGCGTCGTCACGCCGCCGTCCTTGGGCGGGGCGGGCGAGTGGTGGTCGCCCTGCGTGGTCAGGCCGCCGTCCTTGGGCGGGGCGGGCGAGTGGTGGTCGCCCTGCGTGGTGATGTCGTCCGCGTTCTTCTCGTTCTTCTCGGTGCTCATCTTTTCCCCCTTGGGATCGCCCTGCGTCTTACGAGGCGGCCTTCCGCCCGGATACTCCCCCGAGGTCTCCGGGCAGAAGGCCTGGTGGACCCACCGTCTCCGTACGGAGACGGTGGTCCCAAGTGACCCGTCTGCCCCCCGAGGCGACGGATCGAATATGCACTGGAGCATGCCTAAAGAGCATAAACATTCGATGAACGCCCAGGCCGGGCACCCCGTAGGACATCGGACGCCCCTCGCGTACGTCGCGCCACTCGCGCAGCGCCGAGTGCAATTGCACGGCGCCGGGCGGGACTTGTACGGCGCCAGGCAGGACTTACGCCACGCCGGGCCGGACTTACGCCACGCCAGGGAGGACTTACGCCGCGCTGAGTGGCGCGTCGAGCAGCCCCCGGACCTCCTCGGCCTCCGCCGCGTCCGACTGCCCCAGCAACGACAGCGCCTCGCGCCAGCACACCCGCGCGCGGTCCGCCTGCCCCAGGCCCTCCAGCGCCTTGCCCAGCGTGATCAGGACATTGGCCCGCGTCCGGTCGCCGCCGATGCAGCCGATCGCGAGCGCCTGCTCGGCGTGCTGCGCGGCCGACGCCGCGCGCCGGGCCTCGAAGTGGGCCTGGGCGATACGGAAGTGGGTGGTGCCCTCCCACAGACGCTGCCGGTTCGCCTCGAACCCCGCCAGCGCCTCGCCGAGTTGGTCCAGCGCCTCCGTCAGCCGCCCGGCGTGGGTGAGCGCGATGCCCAGCGCGAAGCGGGCGTTGGACAGCCGCAGGGTGTGACCGATGCTGTCGTAGACCTGAACGCCCTGTTCGGCCAGCGCTATGGCCCGTGACGTACGGCCCATGGAGTGCTGGATACGCGAGAGGTTGCACAGGGCGCTCGCCTCGCCGGGGCGGTTGCCGTCGGCGCGCGATCCCTCCATCGCCTTGAGCAGATGCGCCTCGGCGTCCTTGTAACGGCCCTGGTTGAAGGCGATGATGCCGCGGTCGTTGTCCGACCAGTAGACCGGCGCCGGGTCCTGGACGGACTGGGCCAGCGCCGCCGCCTGCCGGGCCTCCTCGTCCGCGTCCTCGTAACGGCCCGCCACCAGATGGACGTTGGTCATCGAGGTCCGGGCGCGCCCCTCCGTACGGGCGTCACCCGCCGCGCGGGCCGCGGCGAGCGCCGAACGGGCCGCCGCCTCGTACGACTTGGAGTTGGCCCCCGACTCCGCCAGATCCTGCGCGGCCCACAGCAGGTCCACGGCGACGCGCAGCCGCGACCCGCCCGCCGCCTGCCGGGCGCACGCCAGCAGGCAGTCGGCCTCCGCGTAGAGCCAGTCCTGCGCCTCCTGCCGGTCGGTGAAGACCAGCCCCTCGTACTCCGTCGGCTCCAGATGGTCCTTCAGCCGGTCGCCCGGCCGCTCGATCGTGTACACCCGCGCCACCGTCGCCAGATAGAAGTCCAGCAGTCGGAAGAGCGCCAGGTCGATGCCGGTGGGCGGCTGTTCGTCGCGGTCGGCGCAGGCACGCGCGTAGAGCCTGACCAGGTCGTGGTAGCGGTAGCGGCCCGGCGCCGCCGACTCCACCAGCGAGGTGTCCACCAGGGACTCCAGCAGATCCTCGGTCTCGTGCAGCGGCAGGTCCAGTACGGCGGCGGCAGCCGCCAGCGAGATGTCCGGTCCGTCGGCCAGCCCCAGCAGCCGGAACGCGCGGGCCTGCGCGGGCTCCAACTGGCCGTAACCCAGCTCGAATGTCGCCTTCACCGCCAGATCGCCCGCCTGGAGCTCGTCCAGCCGGCGCCGCTCGTCGGCGAGCTTCGCCGCCAGTACGGCCACCGTCCAGGTACGGCGCGAGGCCAGCCGGGAGGCGGCGATACGGATGGCGAGCGGCAGGAAACCGCAGGCGGCGACCACGTCCAGCGCCGCCTCGCGCTCGGAGTTGACGCGCTCCTCACCCACGATGCGGGTGAACAGCTGAAGCGCCTCGTCCGGCGACATCACGTCCAGATCGACCAGATGGGCGCCCTCCAGGTCGACCATCCGGACCCGGCTCGTGACGAGCGCGGCGCAGCCCTCCGTACCGGGCAGCAGCGGGCGCACCTGCGCGGCGTCGCGCGCGTTGTCGAGCAGGATCAGCACCTGGCGGCCGTCGAGCGCCGAGCGGTAGAGCGCGGAGCGCTCGTCCAGCGAGACCGGGATCGCCGAGTCGGGTGTGCCGAGCGCCCGCAGGAACGAGCCGAGCACCGCCTCCGGTTCGGCGTAACGCGCGTCGGCGCCCTGGAGGTCCACGTACAACTGTCCGTCGGGGAAGCGCGGCCTCGCCGCGTGCGCGACATGCACGGCCAGCGTCGTCTTGCCCACACCGCCGATACCGGCGAGCGCGGAGACGGCCATCACCGAGCCCTCGGCGCTCGCCAGACGCCTGCCCAGCTCCCGTACGAATGCCTCGCGGCCCGTGAAGTCCGGGACAGTGGCGGGGAGTTGGGCGGGCCGGGTGAAGGTCACGACCGGCGCGGTCTCCTCCACCGGGCGGGCCAGCTCGGCGTCGGCCTGGAGGATGCGGTGCTGGAGCCGGGAGAGTTCGGGGCGCGGGTCCACGCCCAGTTCGTCGGCGAGGAGGCGGCGCGTGTCCGCGTACACGGCCAGCGCCTCGGCCTGCCGGCCGCTGCGGTAGAGGGCCAGCATCAGCAGTTCGCGCAGGCGCTCGCGCAGCGGCTGATCGGCGGTCAGCGCGGTGAGTTCGGAGACGGCCTCCGCGTGCCGGCCCAGCTCCAGATCGATGTCCAGCCGGTGCTCGACCAGTTGGAGGCGCCACTCGTCGAGCCGGTGACGCTCGGTCTCGGCGTACGGGCCCGGCACGGAGGCCAGCGGCTCGCCGTCCCAGAGGCCCAGGGCCTTGTTGATCAGCAGACGGGCCTGCTGGCGATTGCCCGAGGCCCGCTCCTTCTCGGCGGCGGCGGACAGATTCCGCGCCACGGTCAGATCCAGCGCGTCGGGCCGGGTGCGCAAGGCGTAGCCGCCGGACTCGCTGACCAGGACACCGGGGGTGAGCACCTTGCGCAGCCGGGAGGCGTACGTCCGTACGGCGGCGAGCGCCTGCGAGGGCGCCGTCTCGCCCCAGATCGCGTCGATCAGCTCACCGGCGGTGGCGGTACGGCCGTCCCGCAGGAGCAGGGCGGCGAGCAGCGCGCGCTGCTGGGGCGAACCGGGCGGCAGCAACTCGTTTCCGCACCAGGCGCGTACGGGCCCGAGCACGCTGAAGCGCAGCTCACCGGCGCGGGGTTCCGGGGCCGGGGCCGGACCCTGGGCGGCGGGGCTGTCGGCCGCGGTGCTCGCGCCGCCCCTCGCGTCGCCGGTCCGGCCGCTGGTCGTCGTCGCTGTCGTGTTCATGGGTGCGGTCGTCGCTGCGCTGCCCAGTGTGGTCGGAGCCCGCTGCTCTGGTACGCGCGGCCCGCTGTCACGGTCCATAGCTCCCCCTGCCCCCGAACTGCCGGTATCGCCCCCGACAGTCTGCCTTGTCCGGAGCGGCGGCGTCAGCCTTGGGCGGGGGTCTGCACAAGCCCTCGACACGGTAAAGGACGAGGCCCCTCCGGGTAAATCCGGGTGCGATCACCGCCTCCGTCACATCTCCCCGCCGGCATCCGTCAGACCGGTGAGGGCGGCGACGCCCACGACATGACAACGAACACAACCACGCGACAACGCTTGGGAGACGGCGATGGAAACACGTTCGATCACCGCGGTGGTACCGATGGTGCCGCGGCTGTCCGAGGACCCGACGAAGCTCGTTCCCGAACTGGCCGAGGTGTCGGCGGCCCTGTTCAGGGCCGTCGGCAACGGCTCCCTGCCGCGCACCACGATCAGTCTGGTCCATCTGCGGGCCGGCCAGATCGTCCGCAGCACCTATCTGACCGTTCTGCACACGGGCTTCCTGCGCAAGGCCGGGGCACCGGAGGAGCAGATCACCTCGGTGGCGTCCTGGCAGGACTCGCCGTACTTCGACGCGGCCGAGCGTGCGGCGCTGGCGCTCGTGGAGGCCGTGCTCCAGCCCTCGGAGCACGGCGAGCGGGTCCCGGACGAGTTGTACGCCCGGGTGGCCGCGCACTACGACGACAAGGCGCTGACGACGCTGATGAACGCGATCGGCCAGGTCGGCTTCTTCATCGCGCTCGCTCTCGTCGCCAAGCCGGTGCCCGGCCGGTCGTTCAGCGATCCCTGGAAGTGAGCCGGGGGGGGGGGGCCCCCCCGGGGGGCCCGCCCCCCCCCCCCCCCCCCCCCGCCGGCGCCCCCCCCCCCACCCGG